>JAYTFP010000088.1:0-15664 GCA_043734285.1 Acidimicrobiaceae bacterium | reverse complement strand
CGATTGCACGGCTGGTTGCGCGACCAGCGGGTGCTGGCGGGATTGGGCCGCCGCCTCGCGAACGAGATCTGCCACCGAGCGAAGCTGTCGCCGTTCGCGTCGACCGCCAAGTTCTCGTCCACCGAGTGCGACGCCCTGTTCGAGTCGATTCACGCGTCGATCAACGAATCGCTCGCGTACGAACGGGGCCGCGACAACATGAGCTCGTCGGCGGAACGGCCCGGCTCGGTCCACCACCGCGAAGGCGAGGCGTGCCCAGCGTGCGGCGACGCGATCCGAGCGGTGGAGTACCGCTCGTACACGATCGACTATTGCCCGACCTGTCAGACGAGCGGCAAGGTCCTCGCCGACAACACCACGTCGAAGTTCCTGAAGTAGCTCCGCCACTTCACGAATTGTGGGAAACGAGGCGCATGGCGCCGCCGATTCACACAATTTCACAGAGCAACATGACCACTGGATGGCCACCGATCATCCGTCGACCGCCGCATCAGAGGACCGGGTCGAGCACATTCGCCAGGCGCTCTGCGAGGAAGCGGTACTCGGTCATCTGGGCGAGCCTGGGATCTTTTTCGACGTGATCGCGAAGCCCCTTTGCGAGATCCTCGACTCGTTGGTCCCGAGGTGCGCCCTTCCGCAGACGTCGGGATTGGCTCGCCCATCGTCGACGGGCGACCGCCGCCATCGCCTCGTCACCTCGGACAGGGCAGCCCTCATCCCAGCAGGCCGCCAGCACCTCGAGGAGGAGCCCGTCCACGCGATCGTCTCTCTCGCTCACCACAGAAACGACGGTAACCGACGTTCCTCACAGATCCGCGACGGCAGCGGCTCGTGCCCCCTACACCCTGACGGTGTGCGAAAGTCCTGCTCAGAACGCCCGATCAGGGCATCATGTGCCGGACTTTTCGAGAACCCCCAGTCGTCGCCGACCAATTTCGGCGCGACGTGGAATCCAGACGCACGCGCTGCTCAGGCGATGAGGCCGAGTTCGCGGACGGCGTCGCGCTCCTCGGCGAGCTCCGCGACCGACGCGTCGATGCGGCCGCGTGAGAAGTCGTCGATCTCGAGGCCCTGCACGATCGAGTACTCGCCGCCGGAGCACACGCACGGGAACGACGACATCAGACCTTCGGGCACGCCGTAGGAACCGTCGGAGCGCACCGCCATCGACACCCAGTCACCCTCGGGCGTGCCGAGGTGCCAGGAACGGACGTGGTCGATCGCGGCGTTGGCCGCCGACGCAGCTGACGAAAGCCCGCGCGCCTTGATGATCGCGGCGCCGCGCTGGGCGACGGTCGGGATGTACTCCGACTCGTACCAGGCCTGATCACCGACGAGTTCGGCCGCGTTGTGACCGTTGACCTCGGCGTGGAACAGGTCGGCGAACAGCGTGGCCGAATGGTTGCCCCAGATCGTCATGCGTGTGATGTCGTTCACCGTCGTGCCGGTCTTCGCCGCGAGCTGCGCGATCGCCCGGTTGTGGTCGAGCCGGGTCATGGCGGTGAACCGGCCCGGGTCGAGATCGGGCGCGTTGTTCATCGCGATCAGGGAGTTCGTGTTGGCGGGGTTGCCGACGACCAGGATCTTGACGTCCTTGCGAGCCGACGACGACAGCGCGTTGCCCTGCGGCTTGAAGATTCCGCCGTTCGCCGAGAGGAGGTCGGAGCGCTCCATGCCGTCCTTGCGCGGCATCGCTCCGACCAGGAGCGCCATGTCGACATCGCCGAACGCCACCTCGGCGTTGTCGGTCTGCACGATCCCGGCCAGCAGCGGGAACGCGCAGTCGTCGAGCTCCATCGCCACGCCGCCGAGCGCACCGAGCGCCGGCGTGATCTCGAGCAGCTGAAGGATCACGGGCTGGTCGTCGCCGAGCATCGCACCACTGGCGATGCGGAACAGCAGGGAGTAGCCGATCTGACCGGCGGCGCCGGTGACGGCGACGCGCATGGGGGCCTTGGGGCTCACAGGATTCTCCTCGAGGGGTGGAAAGGGGTTCGGCCGCGTTCGTGTTGCGGGCGCGGGCGAAGGTTACCGACCGCGGGGTCGGCGGTTCACGTCGACGCCCGGGTGTTGCCGATCCACGATTCGAACAGGTGTGCGTAGACGCCGTCGGCGGCCACCAGATCGTCGTGGTGGCCCACCTCCACGACCCGGCCCTGGTCGAAGACCACGACGAGGTCGGCCGACTCGGCCGTCGACAGGCGGTGCGCGACCGTGATCGTCGTGCGACCCTCGGCGAGTCGCACCAGCGCGGTGGAGAGAGCGCGCTCGGTCTCGGGATCGACCGCGCTCGTGGCTTCGTCGAGGATCAGCAGACCCGGGTCGGCGAGCTGGGCCCGAGCGAGCGCGATGAGCTGGCGCTCGCCGACCGACAGGTTCTCGCCCCGCTCGCCGGTGCGGGTCCCCAAACCGTTCGGCAGGCGATCGATCCACCAGCCGAGGCCCAGCTCGACCACGGCGACCTCGACCTCGTCGGGGCCCGCGCCGGGTCTCCCCATCCCGATGTTCTCGGCGATGGTCCCGTCGAACAGGAATCCGTCCTGGGGCACCATCCGGATGTGCGTGCTGCGCTGCGACCGCTCGACGTCGCGCAGGTCGACGCCGCCGATGAGGATCCGCCCCTCGGTCGGATCGGCGAGGCGGCACAGCAGCTTGGCGAGCGTCGTCTTGCCCGAACCAGTCTCGCCGACCACCGCGATCGACGCGCCCGGCGCGAACCTGAGGTCGATGTCGACGAGCACCGGACGGCCCGGTTCGTAGCTGTAGCCGACGTGTTCGATCCGCACCTCGAGCGCGCCGTCACCGAGACGCTCACCGGGGACTGGGTCGACCACGTCGATCGGCTCGTCGAGCAGGTTCAACACCTTGCGCCAACCGGCGATCGCGGTCTGCGTCTGGTCGAGCACCTCGCCGATCTCGCCGATCGGTTGCAGCAGCAGCGAGACGAGGAAGACACACGCGACGAGCGATCCGGGGGCCAGGCCCCACCCCGGCCCCTTCCACGCGCCGATGCCGACGACCGCCCCGATCGCGACCGCGCCGAAGCAGTCGGACACTGGGAACATCAGCGCGAAGTACCACGCCGCACGCATCTGTGCGCGGTACTGCTGGGCGATCGAGCGGTGCAGCGAGTCGCGGGTGCGGGGCCCGAAGCCGTAGGCACGCACCACCGGCGCGCCCATGACGGCCTCGGACACTTCGGTGAGCGTCTCGCCGACGGTCGTTCGCAGGTGGTCGTAGGCCTGCAGCTGGTAGCGCTGGACGACGCGCAGGAGTGGCACCACCGGAGCGAAGACGACGATCGTCACCAGCGCGAGTTGCCACGAGTAGAGGGCCATGGTCGTGATCGCCGCGACCACGATCGTCGAGTTCACGATCCAGCTGATCGCACCCCACTGTGCGAACTGGGCGATCGTCTCGATGTCGGATGTGACGTGTGTGACGAGGATTCCCCGCTTCGATTCGTTGTGCGCCGCGACACTGAGTCGATGCACGTGCGCGAACGCCCGGGTGCGCAATCCGTAGAGCATGTTCTCGGCCGCGGTGACGAGGCGGAGGTAGGTGAAGCGGTTCACCGTGGCGACCACCACGAGCAGCACGGCGGCGCCGGCACACGCCGCGACGACGAACCCACCGTCGAAGCCGGTGCGGAGGCCGTGGTCGAGGACCTGCTGCACCACGATCGGGATCACCAGGCGACCACCGGCGACGATGAGCGCCAGCGCGACGGTGAACCCGATACCGCGGCGCAGCTCAGGACTCTCGCGCACACCGCGGCGCAGCACCGCCAGTGCCCCGTCCATCGGAGCGTTGCGGCTCACGCGACCCCCTCGGTGTCGATGAGATCGGTGCCCACGAGGTCGGACTCGACCTCGAACTCGTCTTCCTCGACCTCGTACGCGTGGACCAGCGCGGCGTAACGCGGCAGTGACAGCAGGTCTTCGTGGGTTCCCGTACCGGCGACGCGCCCCTGGTCGATGAACACGACCTTGTCGGCGAGCGCGATCGTCGACAAGCGGTGCGCGACGATCAACAAGGTCGCCTTCTGCCTGCGGAGTCCGCCGAGGATCTCGGACTCGACGACCGGATCGACGGCGGACGTGGCGTCGTCCAACAGCAACACCCGCGGTGCGCGCATGAGTGCGCGGGCGAGCGCGACCCGCTGCCGCTGGCCCCCCGACAACGTCACTCCCCGCTCGCCGAGCTCGGTCTCCCACCGCGCTGGGAGGCGATCGACGAAGCGCACGATCCGCGCGACGTCGGCGACCTCCATCAGCCGCGAGTCGTCGTCGGCGGTCGCGCCCTCGAGCACGATGTTGTCGCGCACGCTGGACGCGAACAGGAACGTCTCCTGGAAGACGAGCGACACCGCGGCACGCAGCGCATCGGGATCGAGGTCGAGCGACGAGACGCCGCCGACGCGGATCGAGCCGTTGGTCGGATCGAGGAGTCGCACCAGCAACTGCTGGATCGTCGACTTGCCCGATCCGGTCGATCCGACCAACGCCACCGTCTCGCCGCCGCCGACCTCGAAACTGACCCCACGCAACACCGGCCCGCCGGCTGCCCCGTCGCGATCGGTGCCGTCGTAGGCGAACCACACGTCGTCCATCGCGATCGTGAGCGGCCCGTCGGGCAGCACCGCGGGCGGGTCGACGGCGGCGCCGACGGCATCGGGCTGTGCCATCACGGCATCGACCCGCTCGACCGACACGACCGATCGCGGCACCTCCTCGAGGAAGAAGCCGAACACGCGCATCGGCAGTCCCAGGATCGAGAACAGCATCGAGGCCTGCACCAGATCACCCCGGGTGACCGCGCCCGAGCGGAACCGCCACGACCCGACGAGCAGCAGTGCGAGGATCCCGAGCCCGGGCAGCGTGTCGATCATCGGCTCGAACGTCGCGCGGAGTCGGCCGACCTCGAGCCGCTTGCTGCGCAACAGGTCGGCCGCGTGTGCGAATCGCGCCGCCTCGATCTCCTCGAGTCCGAGGGTCTTCACCACCAACGCTCCGTCGAAGCTCTCGTGCGCCACCGACGAAACCCGCCCGAGTCGCTTCTGCACCTCCGAGGACGGGAGTTCGACCCGCCGCGTGTAGAAGCGGTTGATCGCGATGAGCAGCGGGAACAGCGTCAGCGCGATCGCCGCGAACGTCCAGTCGACGAGGATCAGACTGATCAGCGAGAACACCACGAGCGCGATGAGGCCGATCGAGAACGGCAGCGGTTTGATCACCATCGTCGTGCCGGTCACATCCGCGTCCGCGTGCGCGAGCAACTCGCCGGTCGGCCGCGAGTTGTGGAACGACAGGGGCGCGGTGAGGTACTTGTCGACCACGCCGCGGCGCAGGGTCGCCTGCATCCGGGCCTCGAGCATCGCTGCGAAGTAGCGGCGGACCACGACCGACGACCCCTTCAACAGGCCGACGACGACGATGATCGCGACGCCGCTGAGAATGGCCGACCGCGACACGCCATCGCGACTGAACGCGGGACCGATCAACCGATCGGTCACCCGCCCGACTGCGACCGTCGAACCGACGGCGGCCGCGGCGTAGACCACCGCGCCGATCACCGAGACGATCGTTGGCATCGGGTGCGTCCGCATGAACCGCCAGATCAAGCGACGACCCCGCCGATTGACGCTCTCGGACTCGAACTTCCCCTCGGCCATCGGCACGAATGCTACACCTCTGTTGCACAACACGATCCAAAGATGTAGAACACATGTGTAGCGCAAGATCGGAGAACCCATGAGCGCACCACCCTCGGCAGAGAGCACCGCTTCCGACCTGACCGAGACCTACGGCATCGACCCCCACGTGTTCGCGAACCGTTGGCGCATCCTCGCGGTCCTCTGCCTCAGCCTCGTCACGATCGTGATCGCCGTGAGTTCTCTGAACGTCGCGATCCCCACGATCATCGAGTCGCTGCGGCCGAGCTCGACCGAGACGCTGTGGATCATCGAGGCCTACGCCCTGGTCTTCGCCGGCTTCCTGCTGCCGGCCGGAGCTCTCGGTGACCGGTTCGGTCGGCGCTCCGCGCTGCTGCTCGGGCTCGTCATCTTCGGCGGCATGGCGTTGGTTGCCAGCTTCTCGACTTCGCCGGCGCAACTGATCGCGGCACGCGCCGTGATGGGCATCGGCGCCGCGTTGATCATGCCGGCGACGCTGTCGATCATCACGCACGTCTTCCCCCCGCACGAACGCGGCAGGGCGATCGCCACGTGGGCCGGCCTGGCCGGCGCCGGCGGCGCGCTCGGCCCGCTGATGTCGGGTCTCGCCCTCAAGTGGTTCTGGTGGGGATCGGTCTTCCTCGTGAACCTGCCGCTCATCGCGCTGCTCATCGCGCTCGTCGTCTGGCTCGTGCCGAATTCGAAGGACCCCGACGGCCACGCCCTCGACCCGGTCGGCGCGGCGCTCTCGGTCGCGATGCTCGGCTCACTGGTGTTCGGCATCATCGAAGGGCCCGCGTGGGGCTGGGCGAGCCCAGGTGTCCTGTCAGCCTTCGGGATCGCGATCGTCTCGGCCATCGGGTTCATCAAGTGGGAGACGACCATCGAGTTCCCGACGCTCGACCCGCGGCTCTTCAAGCTCCCCGGGTTCGGCATGGGCAGCCTCGCTGTCACCATGTCGTTCTTCTGCATGTTCGGGATGTTCTTCCTGATCTCGCAGTACCTGCAGTTCGTGAAGGGCTACACCGCCCTCGAGACCGGTGTCCGCATGCTTCCCTCGGCGGCGACGCTGATCCTCATTGCACCGCGCAGCCCGCTGCTGACCAGCCGGCTCGGCATCCGCAAAGTGATCCGCCTCGGGTTCGGGCTCATCGCTGCCGGTTTCGTCGGCATGGCCACGCTCGGCACCGCGTCGCCGTACTGGCACGTCGCGCTGTTCCTCGTGGGGTTGGCCGCTGGGATGGCGCTGGTGATGCCACCGGCGAGTGGGCTCATCGTGTCGTCGCTGCCGATGTCGAAGGCAGGCGTCGGCTCGGCCGTCAACGACGTCACCCGTGAGGTCGGTGGTGCGCTCGGCATCGCGCTGATGGGCTCGGTGATGTCGTCGCTCTACCGGTCCGCGATGCAAGCCGGTGGCACGACGCGCTCGATCACCGGTGCGGCGCGGCGCGTCGCCGAGGATTCGATCGGCGGGGCGACCGGGGTCACCAGAACGCTCGCCACCCGCGGTGTTCCGAACACCGATGCCATCCGCCAAGCAGCGGCGAAGGCCTACGTGCACGGCGCCTCGACGTCGTTCCTCGTCGCAGTCGCCGTTGCGCTGATTGCCCTCGCGGTGGTCGGCACGTTCATCCCCGACGCCAGCGCGATGACCCTGGCTGCCGATGCTGCTGCGGCGCAGGCACCCGATGACTGAGCCCCTCGACCCGCGCGTCGCACGCACGCAGTGCGCGGTGATCGAGGCGACGCGCGCGCTGCTCTGCGAAGGCGGCTACTCGGCGATCAACTTCGACGCTGTATCGAAACGATCGGGCGTCGCGCGCACCACGATCTACCGGCACTGGTCGTCGATCGCCGAGCTGGTCCACGCCGCGGCGGTCACCGCACACGACGACCACACCGCCACGTTCACCGGCAACGCATGCGATGACATCCGCCGCGAACTCGACCGGCTCGCCCAGCATCTCTCCACCTCAGAGAAAGGTCGGCTGCTACCGATCCTCGTCGACGCGGCCAGCCGCGATCCCGAGATCCTCGCTCTCCAGAGATCGTTCGCGGCTGAGCGCAAGGCTGCGTTGGTCACCATGGCCGCGCAAGGTGTCGAGCAGGGCGAGTTGTCCGAAGACCTCGATCTCGAGGTCTTCGTCGAACGACTTGTCGGCCCGATCTTCTTCCGGCTCCTGATCAGCCACCAGCCGGTGACCAAGCGGTATCTCGACCGGCTGGTCGAGACCGCGTTCGAGCTGCCCTTGAGAGCGCGCGCGAATCGGAAACAGTGATTGCTGGCTGAATGTTCGTCGGCGCCGCCGACAGACCGCTCTCTCGATGGGGCCTGCCGCCTCTCGGCGCAGGCCCGTTGATCAGGGGAGCTGCATCGACTTGATCTCCATGTACTCGTCGAGCGCGTAGACGCCCCGCTCACGGCCGTTGCCCGACTGCTTGTAGCCGCCGAACGGCGCGACCGGGTTGAACGAGCCGCCGTTCACGTCGACCTGACCGGTGCGCATGCGACGGGCGACGGCCTTCGCCCGCTCGAGGTCGCCCGACTGCACGGCGCCGGCGAGACCGAAGATCGAGTCATTCGCGATGCGCACGGCGTCGTCGTCGTCGTCGTAGTCGATGATCGACAGGACCGGTCCGAAGATCTCTTCGCGGGCGATCGTCATGTCGGGCGTGACGTCGGCGAAGACCGTCGGCTTCACGTAGAAGCCGGTCGGGAACTCGTCGGGCTGCTCGGGCCCACCGACGAGGAGCGATGCGCCCTCGTCGATGCCCTTCTGGATGAACTCGCGCACCGACTCCTGCTGGGCACGTGAGACCAGCGGACCGAACGCGTGGAACAGGTCGAAATCGTCGACCGCCGGATCGACGAGGCGGGCTTGGCTGGCCTCGGCGACGATCGCGTCGATGAACTCCTGCTTGCGGCTCCGGGGCACGAGCACGCGGGTCAGCGCCGAACAGGTCTGGCCCGAGTTGAGGAAACATCCGAACACGGCGCCGGGTGCGATCGCCGCGGGATCAGCGTCGTCGAGCACGATGTTGGCCGACTTGCCGCCGAGCTCGAGGTGCACGCGCTTGAAGTTGCCCGCCGCCGCAGTCGCGACGTCTCGGCCGACCGGTCCGGAACCGGTGAACGAGACCATGTCGACGTCGGGATGGGCGGCGATCGCCGCGCCCACGACGGTGCCGGCGCCGGGCACGAGGTTGAACACACCCGCGGGCAGACCCACCTGCTCGAGCACCTCGGCCAGCAGGAAGGCGTTCAGCGGCGTGATCGCCGCGGGCTTGAGGACCACGGTGCAACCCGCGGCCAGCGCCGGCGCGACCTTGCAGACCGTCAGGAAGAGCGGATAGTTCCACGGCGTGATGCAGCCGATGACGCCGATCGGCTCTTTCGCCACGATCGAGTTGCCGACCTGGCGCTCCCACTCGTAGTTGTCGAGCGCGTCGGCGTAGTTGGCCCAATCGCCGACCGACAGCCCGGCCTGGATGAACTCGGCCGAGGTGATCGGCATGCCGACCTCGGAGGCGATGAGCGTGGCGATCTCGCGGCTGCGCTCGCCGAGCGCGGCCCCGATGTCGCGGAGGTACTTCGAACGCACATCGGACGGCGTCGCCGACCAACTGTCGAAGCCAGCCCGGGCTGCGGCGACCGCAGCATCGACGTCGCCGACACCGCCCTCGAGCACTTGGCCGACGACCTCTTCGGTGGCCGAGTCGACCACATCGACCACACGGCCCGGATTCACCGGCTCCACCCACTTGCCGCCGATGTACATCTTGTCGTACGTCTTCATCGCTCCCCCTCCGGGTCGACCGGACGTGCCCTCGCACGTGTGGCGACAGGTTACCCATTGGTACTGGTCAACGAAGCCCGCAGTTGGCACAATGAACGGGTCCCACACGGAGGTGACCGCTCGCGGCATCTACCCCTGAGGAGCCCCGATGCAACGCACCATGATGAAGTCGAAGATCCACCGCGCCACGGTCACGGGGGCATCGATCGACTACGTCGGTTCGATCTCGCTGTGTCCCGACCTGATGGCCCGCGCCGACATCCTCATCGGCGAGCAGGTCCACGTCGTCGACGTGAACAACGGCGCCCGGCTCACGACCTATGCGATCGAGGGGACGCCCGGCGAGATCTGCCTCAACGGCGCTGCGGCACACCTGGTCGACATCGGTGACCTGGTCATCGTCATCACCTACGCCCAGATCGACCAGACCGAGCTGGCGAACTTCGAGACCCGGGTCGTGCACGTCGACTCGGAGAACCGGGCCGTCGACGAGGAGACGGCGCGCCGCCTCGCCGGCGAGCGCCGCTACGTCACCATCGACGGCTGATCGACCCGTGCCCGAGCGGTCGGATCGGCCGTGGATCGACGCCGACGACTTCGCGTCCGACCCACGATTCGTCTCCGCCCCGCCCCTGCTGCAGGATCTCGCGCGCACCTTCCACGACACCGGCCTGGTCGTGCTGCCGTCTGCGGTCCAGCCCGACCTGCGCGCCGCGGTGAGAGCCGACCTCGATTCCACATTCGGTGAGCCTGCCGATCGAGCGTTGCGTCCCAATCGCATCGCCGAGGCGTGGGAGTGGTCCGATGCGGTCCGCCGTCTCGCCGGAGATGCGGGGATCGTCGGGGTCGTCGAGTTCCTCCACGGGCGACCGGCGTTCCCGTTCCAGACCTTGAACTTCAAGTGGGGCACCGAGCAGCGGGGGCACCGCGACTCGTTGCATTTCGACACGCTGCCGTCGGGGTTCATGTGCGGCGTGTGGGTCGCGCTCGAAGACGTCGGCCCGACGCAGGGACCCTTGCGCTATCACCCCGGCTCGCACCGCATCACCCCGCCCGATGCCGGACCCGGTGGCCGACGCGACTTCGACTACGAGGGCTACGAGGACGAGATCGAACGCTTCGTCGGCTCGCACGGTCTGCCCGCCGTCGATCTGACGGCGGAGGCAGGCGACGCCGTGGTCTGGTCCGCCGCGCTGATCCACGGCGGCGCATCGATCACCGACGACACCACGACCCGTTGGTCGCAGGTGACCCACTATTTCTTCGAGGGATGCACCTACGTGACCCCGATGTACTCGCGGCTCTCGGCCCGAGAGTACGCAGTACGCGAGCCGATGATCGACCTCAGGACGGGCCGCCGCGTCGCGCAGGTCACCGATCCACCGGGCGCACGAATCGTCAGGGTCGGCGCCGGACGCTCGCGAATCGTGCACGACGGCGACCCGCAACCGTCGGCCTCCGAGCAGGTCGCCTCGGCCGTCCGCGGCGCGGCCATGGAACTGCGGCACGGTTCACACAGGCTGCGTCGACGCCTCCGCAGCGCCTCCCTGCGGCGGGCGGGCCGTCGCCGTGTGTAGCCCCCCTTGGGGAGATCAGGAGATGAACGGCTACCGTTGAGTCGTGGACATGCCGCCGCCCAGTCACGACGCGGGCTCGTTTCCGCCCCCTCCACCGCCGGCGGACGAGGTGCAGGAGAGCATCCTGCCGGCGCGGGACGACCCTTGGCGCCAGAACGTCCCGGGTGCCGGTTGGGTGTGGGGTGGGGAGGCCGACGTCGAGCCGGATGTGTTCAGTGCGCAGGCCGTCGCCGCCTCGTCGCTCGCCGCACGACGCGCTCGGCAACGCCGCCGCAAGCAGATGATCAAGGGTGCACGCTACGGCGTGCTGCTGATCGTCCTCACGCCCCTCGTGGCGTGGGGCGTCTACGAGCTCCGCGTGAAGGCCGACACGAGCGGCTACGTCAAGCACTTCGACAACGCGCAGGTCACGACGTTCGTGGGATCGACGCCGACCAGCGGTTCCAGCCTGCGACCCGAGGCGTGGTATCCGCCGATCCCGTTGGACGAGTCGGCCGTCCCGCTCGGACGACCGCCGACCACTGCCACGGTCCGGGCCGACATGTATTCCTTCCTCACCCGCGAGCCCGACGGCAAGACGCCGGTCACGTACGACCCGTGTCGTCCGGTCCACTTCGCGCTCCGTCGAGCCGGCGAGCCGGCATTCGGCGAGAAGCTGGTCCTCGACGCCATCGCCGAGGTCAGTGCGGCGACGGGGCTGAGGTGGATCCGCGATCCCGACACGACCGAGCCGACGAACTTCTCACGCGAGCCCGTGCAGATCGCCCGCTACGGCAATCGCTGGGCGCCGGTGCTCATCACCTGGTCGAGCCCAGCCGAAGAGCCCGAGCTGAGCGGTGACGTGATCGGCCTCGGCGGAAGTCATCCCGAGAGGAACTCGTTCGGCACCGGTACTTTCGTCACGGGATCGCTGGCCCTCGACGCCAACGACATGCTGCTGGTCGCCAAGCGCCCGAACGGCCTCGCGCTCGACAAGGCGATCGTCCTTCACGAACTCGGCCACGTCGTGGGGCTCGGCCACGTGGGATCGGCTTCGCAGATCATGTTTCCACAGGCGAACCCGGCGATCACCGACTACCAGGACGGCGATCGCGCGGGCCTTGCCATTCTCGGCAACGGCCCCTGCAATCCCGGCGTCTGATCCCGATCCGGCCAGGGCGCCGCCGCGGCCGTACGCCGGCCGTCAACTTGTCTGCAACATGTAGAGTCTCCGCGGTTGCCCCGCCGACGGACGGCGCCGTGGCACCACCCCCGAGGAGGTTCGACGATGTCGAAGATCAAGGTCGAGAACCCCGTCGTCGAACTCGACGGCGACGAGATGACACGCATCATCTGGCAGTTCATCAAAGAGCAGCTGATCCTCCCCTACCTCGACATCGAGCTCGAGTACTACGACCTGAGTATCCAGCGTCGCGACGCCACCGACGACCAGATCACCATCGACTCGGCGAATGCGATCAAGCGTCACGGTGTCGGCGTGAAGTGCGCCACGATCACCCCTGACGAGGCGCGCGTCGAGGAATTCGGCCTCAAGAAGATGTGGAAGTCGCCCAACGGCACGATCCGCAACATCCTCGGCGGGGTGATCTTCCGCGAGCCGATCATCTGCACGAACATCCCGCGCCTGGTGCCCGGCTGGACCAAGCCCATCGTGGTCGGCCGTCACGCGCACGGCGACCAGTACAAGGCGACCGACTTCAAGACCGTCGGCGCGGGCACCGTGACGATGACCTTCACCCCCGCCGACGGCTCGGCGCCCATGGAGGTCGAGATCGTGAAGATGCCCGAGGGCGGCGGCGTCGCGATGGGCATATACAACTTCAACGACTCGATCCGCGACTTCGCCCGGGCCTCGTTCCGCTACGGCCTCAGCCGAAACTACCCCGTCTACCTCTCGACGAAGAACACGATCCTCAAGGCGTACGACGGCCAGTTCAAGGATCTCTTCCAAGAGGTCTTCGAGGCCGAGTTCAGCGCCGACTTCGCCGCTGCCGGGATCACCTACGAGCACCGCCTCATCGATGACATGGTCGCCGCCGCGCTCAAGTGGGAGGGCGGCTACGTGTGGGCGTGCAAGAACTACGACGGCGACGTGCAGTCCGACATCGTCGCCCAGGGGTTCGGATCACTCGGCCTGATGACCTCGGTGCTGCTCACGCCCGATGGCCGCACGGTCGAGGCCGAGGCTGCGCACGGCACGGTCACCCGACACTTCCGCGAGCACGAGAAGGGCAATCCCACCTCAACGAACCCGATCGCCTCGATCTTCGCCTGGACGCGAGGGCTCGCGCACCGCGGCAAGCTCGACGGCAATGCCGCGCTCATCGATTTCGCGAACACACTCGAGCGGGTCTGCGTCGACACCGTCGAGAGCGGCGCGATGACCAAAGACCTCGCGATCCTCATCGACAAGGACCACCCCTACCTGAACACCCAGGACTTCCTCGCGGCGATCGACGACAACCTGAAAGCAGCGACGAGCTGAACGACGTCTCGGTGACGCGCTTGGTCGGGTCGCGTCAGGGACACTTGGGCGCGGTCGTCGCGGACGACGGTGCCCCGACGTCGCAGAGACGCCAGGCGAGTACGACCAGGTGCCGCGTGGGTACGACGGAGCCGTCGGGCAACGTCGCCGTCTGGTCGCTGACCGACACGTCGGCGGTGCCCCGTAGCCGTCGATTCCCCCCACTGCCGAGGTAGGCCCGCAGTCGACGGATCGTCTTGGTCCTCGGCGATGCGAGCGCACCCACGGTCGACGTCATCGACTCGGTGGCGCTGGCGAGGGCCTCGGCGACCACGCCGCCGGCGAACACCGGTGACCCGAAGGTCGTGCCGTTCCAGCGCACGATGATCTGGTTGTGTGGCATGAACACGGGACCGAAGAAGTTCATGCTCGTATTCGCGTTGACGGCCTCGGTGGCGTTCATCGGCAGCGGCGGTTGGTTCTCCGTCGAGGCTTCGAGCCACGAGTAGTCGATCGACGCCGTGACCGGCGGACACGGGAAGTACGTGCCGAACCACCAGAAGTTGCACAGGGTCGTCGGCGGCTTGCGGATCAGGTCTTGTGTGATCGCGATCGTCGCCCTCTGGAGCTGCGACGAGTCGATGCTGACGTTGCCACAGGCGGCGCGCAGGTCGACGTCGAACGTCGTCCCCGTGATCGGAACGCCGTCCTTCTTCACGATGCAGGTGTTGGTCACGGTGCCCGGGCTCGAGAGGTTGTCGTGCAGCGACAGCGCCACCGTCGTCGACGAGCACTGCGGGTTCAACAGGAAGCCGCAGGGCCAGGTGGGATCGGCGGGCTGCACCGCGTTGGTGTTGCTCCCACGGATGCGCAGCTTCGCGACGCCCAGGTCGCCGACGGCCGGCACGCCCGGCTCGGCGAACCGCTGGAACACGATCGTCGAATGACACGTGTCGAAGTTGCACGACATCGTCGACGTACGCTCGGGACCCGGGCTCTCGGACAGGTCGTAGGGGGCACCCCTGCTCGGGTAGCCGGCCGGCACCGGGCCGGCCGAGGCGGTCGCGGCGGCGGGTGTGGTGTACGCGGGTCCCGCGACGTTGGCGACACTCGTGGCGCTCGCCGGCTCGGCGGCCCAGGCGACCGCTGCGGCCGGAGGCTCCTGGTAGAGCAGCGGCTTGGGGGTGGCCGAGCCGCCACGGCGCGCGCACGCGGCCACCATGCCGCGACGGTGCTGGATCGTCGTGCGAGAGCTCAGCGTGATCGACACGCCGTCGGCACCGATGTCGCACGCCGCCGGGAAGCTCGCAGGGGTGGCTCGCTGCGGGGGCGCCCACCCGTTGGGGGCGCCGAACACGAAGTTCGACGTGGGATCGTCGAGCACGATCGCGCTCTTCGTCGAGATGTCGCCGCCGACGGCCGGCACCGTGCCGGACGCGTCGAAGGAGTAATCGCCGGTCGGGAAGTAGAACGTCACGTCGGTGCAGGCGTCCGAGGCGCTGAACCAGGTGTTCAACACCTGCACCTGCTGCCAGCTGTACTTGCCCGGAGGAATCGTCACGACCGAATTCGGCACGCAGTTCGGCAGCGTGGGCGTGGCCCAGCTCGACGCAGGAGGCGCCACCGCGGAGGGACCGGCCGCCGCGGCGTGGCACGTGCGTGCGCCGGCGGTGCGGTCGTCGACGGCTCGCGGTACGGCCGAGAAACGGTCGGCCTGCAGGTTCGGCGCGACCGGGTACCCAGGCGTCAGGACGCCACACGGGTCGGAGGTCGCGAAGGGATCGAGCGAACCCTGGGTGTAGCTGCCATCGGTGATGTCGAACGCCGAGCTCGACCCGTGCACGGTGCTGTCGACGACACCGAATCCGTAACGCGACACGTTCACGTCACCGATCGTCTGCACCGCGCTCGGGCCGTAGTGGATCAGGCCCGGCGCGTTGCCCGACAGCCATGTCGCGATGTTGCTGAACAACAGGCTGACCGGACCGGCGAGCGCCCCCTGGAACACCGCGTTGGCCCCGGCAACCGCCGAGCCGGAGAATCCGCCGACCGTGGTGATCGCGGGGTGGCCGGGCCACGAGGTACCGAGGGGCGAGCCCGTCGCTTCGCACGTGACGTCGATCGACTCTCCGTCGATCGTCAGCGGAGTGCC
>JAYTFP010000087.1:0-3477 GCA_043734285.1 Acidimicrobiaceae bacterium | reverse complement strand
GAAGTCGACCACGACCACCACCACGTCCACCACGGTCAAGGCGCGCCGTGCGTGAGTCGACCGTCGACTCGCTCGCTGCCGCCGGCGGTGGATCGATCGTCGGATCAGGCGGCGTCAGGGTCAGGGGAGTCACCCACGACTCGGCGCGGGTCCTGCCCGGATGGTTGTTCTGCTGCATCCGCGGTTCGAGGTCGGACGGCCACGATTTCGCCGACGCGGCGGTCGCCGGCGGGGCCACCGCGCTGCTGACCGACCACGCGCTCGAACTCGACGTGGCGCAGATCGTCGTCGACGACACCCGCGCCGCGATGGGTCCGGTCGCCGCCGCGTTCTGGGGACGGCCCTCGTTCGGCGAGGTCGACGTCGTCGGCGTGACCGGCACGAACGGCAAGACCACCGTCGTGACACTCGTCGAGCAGATCCTCGATTCGGCGGGTCGGCGCTGCGAGGTGATCGGCACGCTCACGGGTCCTCGCACCACGCCGGAGGCGACCGACCTGCAGTCACAGCTCCGCGGCTTCGTCGATCCCGGCATCGACACGGTCGCGATGGAGGTGTCGTCGCACGCGCTCGAACTCCACCGCGTCGACGGGACGCACTTCCGGGTCGCGGTGTTCACCAATCTCGGTACCGACCATCTCGACTTCCACGGCACGCCGGAGCGGTACTTCGAGGCGAAGGCGAAACTCTTCGACTCGGCACGGGCCGACATCGCCGTGGTGAACCTCGACGACGTCCACGGACGGCTCCTGCGCGACGCGACCGAGATCGAGACGGTGGGCTACTCGCTCGACCAGCTCGACGACCTGCAGATCGGACCTCTCGGGTCATCGTTCGTGTGGCGCGGCCAGCGCGTGACCGTGCCGATCGCAGGTCGCTTCAACGTCTCGAACATGCTCGCCGCGGCCGAGACCTGCGTGCTGCTGGGTGTCGAGCCCGAGCTCGTCGCCCGTGCCGCACCCGACCTCCGGCCGCCCGCGGGCCGATTCGAGCTCATCGACGCGGGTCAGACTTTCACGGTCGTCGTCGACTACGCCCACACCCCCGAGGGGCTCTCGAACCTGCTGGATGCTGCCCGCGAACTCGTGCGCGCTGGGCGGGTCCACCTGGTGTTCGGATGTGGCGGCGACCGTGAGCGCTCGAAGCGTCCGGCGATGGGCGCGGTGGCATGCGAGCTCGCCGACGAGGTCGTGATCACGAGTGATAACCCCCGTTCGGAGGATCCAGAGGCCATCATCTCTGCCGTGAGAGCGGGCTGCGGTCGAGATGTCGTCACCGAAGTCGACCGTCGTGCAGCGATCGCGCTGTCGCTGTCGGCCGCGACCGCCGGCGATGTGGTGGTGATCGCCGGCAAGGGCCACGAGACCACGCAGATCACCGGTGGACACGTCGACTCGTTCGACGATCGCGTCGTCGCCGTCGAAGAACTCGAGGCCCTCGGCTTCGGACCCCTGTCGGGTGCGCGCCGATGATCCGGATCTTCTTCGCCGCGGGCATCGCGCTCGTCGTGTCGCTCGTCACGACGAAGGTCCTGATCATCCAGCTCACGCGGCGGCGCATGGGTCAGCCGATCCACGAGGACGTCCCCGAGGGTCACACGACGAAGGCCGGCACGCCGACGATGGGCGGTCTCGCGATCGTCGCCGGCGCGGTGCTGAGCTATGTCATCTCGGGCGCCTACCGGGGCATCTACACCGAGCGAGGCATCTTCGTCGTCGGCGCCATCGCGGCAGCGGGGCTCGTCGGCTTGATGGACGATCTCATCAAGGTCCGCAACGAGCGCAACCTCGGTCTGAACAAGTGGGCGAAGATGCTGGGGCTGATCGCGGTGGCCGTCACGTTCGGCACGCTCATCGTCAGCCGTACCCAGCAGCACACCGAGTTGAGCTTCACCCGCTACAACTCGCCTGGCTGGCAGCTCGGCAAGGTCGGCTGGGTCATCTGGGCAGTGCTGTTGATCACCGGCGCCTCGAACGGCGTGAACCTCACCGACGGGCTCGATGGGCTGGCCGCGGGGGCGGGGATCTTCGCGTTCAGCGCGTTCACGTTCATCGGATTCTGGGCGTTCAAGTACACCGACTACGCGATCCTCGGCATCCCCAAGGCGGGCAACATCTACGACCTTCGATTCGGCCTCGATCTCGCTGTCATCGGGGCGGCGATGGTCGGTGCATGCGCCGGGTTCCTGTGGTGGAACGCCGCGCCCGCGCGCATCTTCATGGGTGACACGGGATCACTGGCGATCGGCACGGGCCTCGCGTGCCTCGCGCTGGCGACGAACACCACCTTGTTGCTCCCCGTGATCGGCGCGCTGTTCGTCGCCGAGACCGTCTCGGTGATCCTGCAGGTCATCAGCTTCCGGGCGTTCGGCAGGCGGATCTTCCGCATGGCACCGGTGCACCACCACTTCGAATTGAAGGGGTGGCCCGAGACCACGGTCATCATCCGGTTCTGGATGCTCTCGGCAGGATGCACCGCCGCGGGTATCGGTCTCTTCTACCGTGACTTCCTCGTGCTGACGAAGACCCTCACATGACGCGCGGCTCCTCCACGAACCCGCGCGCCCGCGCTACGACGCCACGTTCGCAGCCGACGCGCCAGCCCACGCGCAAGCCGACCGTGCGCGTGACTCCGGCAACGGCGAAGAAGAAGCCGACGGCGCGGAAGGCCACGACGGCGCGAAAGAACACACGGGCGACGCCGACCAGGTCGCGCTCGACGAATCGGGTCCGGCGTGTTGCCCGCCCCCAGGCGCCCGCGGTGTTCTGGTTGATCGTCGCGACCGTCGGGCTGCTCTGCCTGATCGGACTGATCATGGTGCTGTCGGCGTCGTCGGTCACGGCCAACCGCGTGTACGGCACCGCGCTCTACTACTTCAAGCGTCAGGCGCAGTGGCTCGTCCTCGGCCTGATCGCGCTCTTCGGCGCGTCACGCTTCGACTACCACCGTCTCGCCAAGCTCGCACCGATGCTCATGACGGTCACTTCGGTCGGTCTGGTGGTCGTGCTCTTCCACACCCCGTTCACGAAGTCGGTCAACGGTTCGGCGCGGTGGTTCGACATCGCCGGTGTGAGCTTCCAACCGTCGGAGTTGGCGAAGCTCTCGGTGATCCTGTGGGTCGCGACGATGCTGCACCAGCGACGGCGCGAGCTGGGTGACTGGCGCCGCACCATCCTGCCGATCACGGTCGGCCTGGGCGTGCTCGGCCTGTTGATCATCCTCGAACCCGATCTCGGCACCGTTGTGATGCTCGCCGCCATCGCCGCGGTCATGCTCGTGGTCGCCGGCGCGCGGCTCGACGTGCTCGCCATCATCGGGGTCGGCTCGGGCGCCCTCCTGTTCGGCCTCAGCCAGCTCGGCTACCACCGGGCGCGATGGGACTCGCTCGACCCGTGGAAGGACAAACTCGGAACTGGATGGCAGTCGCTGCAGTCGCAGGTCGGCGTGGCGTCGGGCGGGCTGCTCGGGGTCGGCCCG
>JAYTFP010000086.1:0-9820 GCA_043734285.1 Acidimicrobiaceae bacterium | reverse complement strand
GCGCGGTGGCACGTCCAGCAGCGCACCCTCAGTTCGTCGATGAGCGTGCGCTTCGACTTGTCGAAGTCAGGCACATGGTCGTAGTGCAAGAACTCGGTGCTGCCGCAATCGACACAAGCTCGGTCACGTTCGTGCACCACTCGCTTCTGACGGTCGTTCGGGTGCCGTTGGCGCCCTGACGCGTTGACGGGATGACCTTCGGCGTCATGGATCAGCGCACGGATGAACGACTCCGGAGCGATGCGCTCGACGATCGTGCCCGCAATCGGTGTGCCGTCGTCGAGAGTGCAGCCGTCGGCCCGGACGTGCACGATCACCTCGGTGTCGATGGTGACGCCGCCGCCGTTGATGAGATCGACGAGCGCATCAGCTCGCTGCTGCGACACCGAGGGCCACTCGACCACTGACGGTGGCGAGAACGCGCCCCCGGACGCGTCGCCGCCACTCTCCGTCGACATGCTGACCCTCGGTCGGAACCGCATGATCCGGGCCTCGATTGCGACCATCAGGATCGCGGCCATCGCCGGCGGCAGACGGAACCACCCGACCACCATGCCATCGGGATCGACACGCCAGCTCAGCGACCGGGCATCATGCTGACGCTTCTCAGTCTCCTCGGGCTCTTCATGGCCCAGCAGCCACGCGGCAACCGCCCGCGGCAGGAGGCCGGCACGAGTTCGCTCGCCAAGTGCGCACAACTCCGCTTCGTTCTGCTCGGTCACGACCCGGCTCAGCGTGCGCACCTTCGTGTACGACAGCCGACCATCCGCGAACGCCTCGTCGATCAACTGATGCGCTTGCAGTTTTCTGCCGATGCGGAGCCACTCGCGGGCCGTGGACACTTCGACATCGAGCGCGTCGGCAACCCAGTGCGCGCAGGTTGACGATCCATCAAGCACCCACTCGCCCGAGCGGTCGAGCGCCGCAACGAGATGCACCAGCCGACGCTGACTCGTCGCGCACAATCGGCCGACTTCGAGCACCTCGCGGCGGGTATTCCCAGAGGGGCTGACAACCTGAGAAGCGGAACGACCCGAACCTTCAATACCGCCAGCGCGTGTGACCACGACAACTCCAACCAACGAACCACCGACACCGGCGGTTCCTCATCTCGGGAGGTCGGCCATCGCAGCGGGCTGACGAGCTGTACCCGTCAGCCTAGACGCGACCCCTGACACCGAGAGCTGAGCCACGGGATAGCGCGAGATCTCACGCAACGTGGCAACAACGCGTCGTGGGACGCGCCACGACCGCGAAGCGTGACCAGCGTGGCCCAGGACTGTGCGGGCAAGACGCATGAGGATGCGCGACTGGTTCGTTCAGGCTCAGCTTTTGTCCGGGCTGCCGCAGTCGATCCCCAGGCGACCGACGGACGACAAGCCCCCTGCCGATTCCTGTTCCGTGAGCCAGGTGAAGTACACCCATAGTCGGCACCACGAGCCGACCTTGTTCGGGTCTGGCGTGACGTAGTCCTCTGGCTCGGCGAGGCCGATGCCGCGAACTTCTCGACCGACTGGAGACCATCGACTGTCCGGCCGGATCTGATCAGCGTTTGTGCCCAATGGGAGTCCTAGCTCGACCTGATAGCCATAGGGATCTCTGCCCAGGTCGGCCACGTTCGCCCCCGGCGGGATGTCCACCGAGTTGAGAAGCAGGGCGCGCCTGGGATCGACCGTGGTCACCAGCGCGTCACTCCTGACGGCCCAGCTTCCGAGGCCGATTGCGACGGTGAGAAACGCCGTCCGAAGGAAGCGACCAAAAAGAGGCAGCGGCGCTCGGTGTGCGTGGCCGGGCATCGATGCATTCTGGCTCGGATCGGCCGCAGCCGTCGTCCCTATCGGACGACGAACCCCGCCTCAGCACCGGGCCACGGTACGTCGTCGTGACCCAAGCGACAGTGACAACACCCGAAGCGATCTACTCAGCGCCCCCCGAAATCTCGGGCAGTCACTGCCACCAGGCACCGAATGCCTCGAGCATGTTCTCGACGTCCGCGGTGGCCATCAGCTCACGGATCGAATGCATCGACAACTGCGCCATGCCCACGTCGACGACGGGAATGCCCATGCGGGCCGCGACGACCGGGCCGATCGTCGAGCCGCATGCCAGATCGGCACGGTGTACGTACGTCTGGGTCGGTACGCCGACAGCCGAGCACGCATCGACGAACAGGGCGGCCGTGTGGGCGTCGGTGGCGTAGCGCTGGTTGACGTTGACTTTGATGACCGGTCCCTCGCCGAGGACGATCGGGTGGTTCGGCTCGTGGCGATCGGGGTAGTTCGGGTGGGTGCCGTGCGCCATGTCGGCCGACAGGAATGCCGATCCGGCGATGGCACGGATCAGGTCGCGTGGTGTGCCGCCTCGTGAGTCGCCGATCCGCTCGACCGCCATCTGCAGCAGGGGCGACGATGCGCCCGTCGCCGACTCACTGCCGACCTCCTCGTGGTCGAAGAGGGCGACCACCGCGACGGCACTGAGCGCATCGGGCTCGGTCGCGAGCCTGATCAGCGCGGAGATGGCGCCGAAGCACGAGCACAGATTGTCGATCCGCGGTGCCGAGATGAGCTCCTCGTCGACTCCCAGGAAGCCCGCCGGGAGTGTGTCGTGGCACATCGCGTCCCAGCTCATGACCTGCTCGGCCCGCACACCGATCGTGTCGGCGAGCCACTCCGCGAACGTGGGGTCGCTCGCGGGGCCCAGGCCCCACACCGGATGGAGATGCCGCTGACGGTCGAGCGCCAGACCGTTCTCGTTGACGCCTCGGTCGAGATGGATCGCGAGCTGCGGCACCCGCAGCAGCGGGCGGTCGTCGCGGAAGAGTTCGATCGACACGTCGCCCTCGTCATCACGGACCGCGACGCGTCCCGACAGCCCGAGATCACGGTCGAGCCACGAGTTGAGCAGGGGAGAGCCGTAGGGCTCGGCCGCGAGCCGGCGGAAGCCCGAGCCGTCGAGGTCGGCGTGTGGCTTGATGCGCAGGTTCGGCGAGTCGGTGTGGGCTCCGATGAAGCGATAGGGGATCTCGGGCCGGTCGCCCGGCGCGACCCAGGCGATCAGAGCGCCGCCGCGACGGATGAAGGCCGCTCCACCCTCGGGCCAGTCATCGTCGGCCAGATCGAGCTCGACGAACCCGGCGTCATCGAGCAGTCGCGCCGACTCGTCCACCGCATGGAACGGCGAGGGCGCGGCGTCGACGAAGGCGAGGAGGCGATCGGCGGGAAGCTCGCTGGTCGTCATCGGTCACTCCCTGGCTCGGCTGTCGACGGTTCGTCGGCCAGCTTGGTGCATGGTCGCCGATCGAGCCACCGGCGGAGCGCCGCCGTGGCTTCGGCGCCGCTCAGCGGCACGGGCAGCGAGTCTGCACCGATGCGGACCGGGAGCCACTCGTCGCGATCGACGTGGTGGCGTCGCATGGTGACACGCAGCAACCCGGACTCGCGACCCGGCGGCGAACTCGCGATGAACTGAAAGTTGCCGAGGCCGTATTCGACGAACGCGTGGCCGAGATAGCCGCCGCCCAGGACCCGATGGGCGTGGCCGCCGATCACGAGGTCGGCGCCCGCCTCGACCAGCTTCGACGCGAGCGCCAACTGCGCGGCATTCGGACACGTCACCGTCTCGGTGCCCCAGTGCAGGAAGACGGCGACGATGTCGGCGTTGGGCCGCGCCTCGGCGACCGCCGCGACCAGGCGGTCGACGCGCTTCGCCGAGGCGACGCCGGGATGGTCCGGTCCAGCGGTCCAGTCGGCGATCAGGTTCGAGTCGATGATCTGGGTCGCTGCGATGACCGCGATCCGCTGCCCTTTCACAGTCGCCGTGAACGGTCGGTAGGCCGCCTCCTCGTCGACGCCGACCCCGATGACCGGCGCGTGGCGCTCGGCGATCGCCGCAAGCGTCTCGCGGAGGCCCGCCTGGCCGTAGTCGAGCGCGTGGTTGTTGGCCATTCCGATCACGTCGACGCCAGAGGCCGCGAGCGCGTCGAACGCACTCGGTGGCGCCCTGAAGTTGAACGCTTTGGTGGCCGTGTCGCCGCCGGTTCCGATGGCGGTCTCGAGGTTGACCACGGCGAGGTCGGCCGAGGAAAGGAGCGGCTGCACTGCCGACAGCATCGTGTCGGGGTTGCGTGCGAGGCGACCCGCGAGCGCGCCGTCGTAGTGGATGTCGCCGGCGAAGACGATCGTGACCGGTTCGTCGGCGTCGACCTGACCGCGCGGAGCGGCGGTGGTCGTCGGCGCGGCGCCGGTGGACGGAGCCGACAATCCATTCGAGCCCGGATACGTGGTCGCTGGAGCGGCTGCTCGAGGACTCCGAGGACCACCGCACGACGCTGCCATCGCCGCCAGGGAGACCACCAGGAAGGCCCTCCGGCGCCGTCTCGCCATGCGTCCCGATCCTACGGACTGGGCCCGAATCGGATTGCGATGCCCTCGGTGTGAGGCAGTAGCTTTGACAGACCTCCGCAGGGCCAACGGCGTCCCGGGCGTGACCTTGAACCAAGATCCACCAGGGGAGACCCATGACCACCGAAGCGAGCAGAGCTGCATTCCCGCCGCCCCAGGGGCTCTACGACGCTGCCTTCGAACACGATTCGTGCGGGGTCTCGTTCGTCGCCCAGATGGATGGCACGCGGAGCCACGCCATGATCGAGATGGCCGTGCGGTCGCTCTGCAACCTCGACCACCGCGGTGCCAGCGGGGCCGAGCCGAACTCTGGTGACGGCGCGGGGATCCTGCTCCAGGTCCCCGACCGCTTCTTCCGCTCGGTACTCGACTTCGAGCTGCCGCCCGAGGGTGGGTACGCCGCGGGCCTCGCCTTCCTGCCTGTCGATCCGGCCGCCGCAGCCGACGCGGCGACAGCCATCGAGAAGATCGCCGACTCAGAGGGCCTGCGGGTGCTCGGATGGCGTGACGTGCCGACCGACCCCTCGGGTCTTGGTCAGTCCGCGCTCGCGGTGATGCCCCTGATCCGACAGTGCTTCGTCGCCTCCGCCGACGGCAGCCTCGACGGCCTGGCACTCGATCGCCGGGCGTTCATCGTGCGCAAGCGTATCGAGCACGAGTTGCTCGATACCGGCGGCGATCCGCTCGTGTACTTCGCGTCGCTCTCGTGCCGCACGTTTGTCTACAAGGGCATGCTCACCACGCCGCAGCTCGCCGAGGTCTTCGTCGACCTCCGCGATCCGTTGATGGAGTCGGCGATCTGCCTCGTCCACTCTCGTTTCAGCACCAACACCTTCCCGTCGTGGCCGCTCGCGCACCCGTACCGCTACGTGGCGCACAACGGCGAGATCAACACCGTGCAGGGCAACCAGAACTGGATGCGCGCCCGTGAATCGACGCTGTCGAGCCCACTGCTGGGCGACCATCTCGATCGCATCTTCCCGATCTGCACGCCCGGGGCGTCCGACACGGCGCGCCTCGACGAGGCGCTCGAACTGCTCCACCTCGGCGGGTATCCGATCCCGCACGCGGTGCTGATGATGATTCCGGAGGCGTGGGAGAACCACGGCGAGATGGACGACGCGCAGCGGGCGTTCTACGAGTACCACTCGTGCCTGATGGAGCCGTGGGACGGCCCTGCGTCGGTCGTGTTCACCGACGGCACGCTGGTGGGCGCGGTCCTCGACCGCAACGGGCTGCGTCCGAGTCGCTACTGGGTCTGCGACGACGGGCTGGTCGTGATGGCGTCCGAGGTCGGCACGCTCGACATCGATCCGGCCAAGGTCGTCAGCAAGGGCCGGCTCCAGCCCGGCCGAATGTTGTTGATCGACACCGAGCAGGGCCGCATCATCTCCGACGACGAGATCAAGCGTGAACTCGCGGCCGCTCACCCGTACCGCGAGTGGCTCGACGAGAACCTGATCCGCCTGGCCGACCTCCCCGAGGTCATCCACATCACCGAGTCGCCGCTCGACACGCTGCGTGAGCAGCAGACGTTCGGCTACACGCACGAAGAGCTGCGCCTTCTCATCGACCCCATGGCGCGCTCGGGGTACGAGGCACTCGGATCGATGGGTACCGACACTCCGCTGGCGGTGTTGTCCGATCGGCCGCGCCTGCTGTTCGACTACTTCCAGCAGCTGTTCGCACAGGTCACGAACCCGCCGCTCGACGCGATCCGCGAAGAGCTGGTCACGTCGATGGCCAAGGTCATCGGGCCCGAGTACAACCTGCTGCAGCCGGGTCCGCGCAACGCCCGGCTGATCGAGTTGCCGCGGCCGATCCTCGACAACGACGAACTGGCCAAGCTCGAACACGTGCACGAGGCGACGCTCGGTTTCTACACGCGCCGCATCTCGTGCCTCTACCCGGTGGCCGAAGGCGGACCGGGCCTGCGCGCCGCACTCGATCGGGTCAAGGCCGAGGTCTCGGCGGCGATCGACGACGGCGTCAACCTGCTGATCCTGTCCGACTGGCGATCGGATCGCGACCAGGCGCCGATCCCGTCGCTGCTCTACACAGCTGCGGTCCACCATCACCTGATCCGCGAGAAGACGCGCACACAGGTCGGTCTCATCGTCGAGACCGGCGAGGCCCGTGAGGTCCACCACTTCTGCATGCTGCTGGGCTTCGGCGCCGCCGCGGTGAACCCCTACGTTGCGTTCGACACGCTCGAGAACCGGATCAATCGCGGTGTGCTCACCGGCGTCGACTACCCGACCGCCACGGCGAACTACATCAAGGCCGTCAGCAAGGGCGTCCTCAAGGTGATGTCCAAGATGGGCATCTCGACCGTCGCGTCGTACACCGGCGCGCAGATCTTCGAGGCGATCGGCCTCGGCAGCGAGGTCGTCGACGAGTACTTCACCGGCGCCGTCAGCCGTCTCGGCGGCGTTGGCCTCGGCGAGATCGCCGAAGAGGTGCGGCGACGTCACGCGACCGCGCATCCAGACCGACCCGAAGAGCTCGCGCACCGCGACCTCGACTACGGCGGCGAGTACCAGTGGCGACGCGAGGGCGAGTACCACCTCTTCAACCCCAAGACCGTCTTCAAGCTGCAGCACGCCACGCGTAGCGGTCAATACAAGGTCTTCAAGGAGTACTCGAAGCTGGTCGACGACCAGTCCGAGCGACTTGCCACGTTGCGCGGCCTGTTCCGGCTGCGTACCGCCGAGCGGGAGCCCATCGACATCAGCGAGGTCGAGTCGGCGGCCGACATCGTCAAGCGGTTCTCGACCGGCGCGATGAGCTACGGATCGATCTCCGCCGAGGCACACGAGACATTGGCGATCGCCATGAACCGGCTCGGCGCGCGTTCGAACACCGGCGAGGGCGGCGAGGACGCCGAACGGTACGTGACGATGGCAAACGGCGATTCGAAACGCTCCGCCATCAAGCAGGTCGCGTCGGGTCGCTTCGGCGTGACGTCGGAGTACCTGACCAGCGCCGACGACCTCCAGATCAAGATGGCCCAGGGCGCGAAGCCCGGCGAGGGCGGCCAGTTGCCCGGCCATAAGGTGTATCCGTGGATCGCGAAGACGCGTCACTCCACGCCGGGCGTCGGTCTCATCAGCCCGCCGCCGCACCACGACATCTATTCGATCGAAGACCTGGCGCAGCTCATCCACGACCTCAAGAACTCGAACCCATCGGCGCGCATCCACGTGAAGCTCGTCGCCGAGGTCGGGGTCGGCACGGTCGCCGCGGGCGTCGCCAAGGCGAAGTCCGACGTCGTGCTCATCTCCGGGCACGACGGCGGCACCGGAGCGTCGCCACTCACCTCGTTGAAGCACGCAGGCGCGCCCTGGGAGCTGGGACTCGCCGAGACGCAGCAGACGCTGCTGCTCAACAACCTGCGCGACCGGATCGTGGTGCAGACCGACGGTCAGCTGAAGACCGGACGTGACGTGATCATCGCCGCGCTGCTCGGCGCGGAGGAGTTCGGCTTCGCCACGGCTCCACTGGTCGTGTCGGGTTGCGTGATGATGCGCGTCTGCCATCTCGACACCTGCCCCGTCGGCGTGGCCACGCAGAACCCCGAGCTGCGGGCGCGGTTCTCGGGTCAGCCCGAGTTCGTCGAGAACTTCATGCTGTTCATCGCCGAAGAGGTCCGCGAGCTGCTCGCAGCGTTGGGTATGCGCACCCTCGAGGAAGCGGTGGGCCACGCCGAGCTGCTCGACGTGGCCCGAGCCGTCGACCACTGGAAGGCATCGGGCCTCGATCTGACGCCGATCCTCCACGTTCCCGAGTTGGCGGAGGGCGCGTCGCGATCACACAAGCGGGCCCAGGACCACGGCCTCGACAAGGCGCTCGACCGTGAACTCATCGTCGAGTGCGCCGACGCGCTCGACACGGGTGCGCCGGTGCACCTGCACTATCCGATCAACAACACCAACCGCACTGTCGGCACGATGCTGGGTCACGAGCTGACCAAGCGTCACGGTGGCGACGGTCTGCCCGATGACACGATCGTGATCGACTTTGTCGGATCAGCCGGCAACAGCTTCGGCGCGTTCGTGCCGCGGGGCATCACCCTTCGACTCGAAGGCGACTCGAACGACTACCTGGGCAAGGGATTGTCGGGCGGTCGGATCGTGGTGCGGCCCTCGCGCCACGCGACGTTCGCCGCAGAGGACAACATCATTGCCGGCAACGTCATCGGCTACGGCGCGACCGGCGGAGCGATCTTCCTCCGGGGCGTCGTCGGCGAGCGGTTCGCCGTGCGCAACTCGGGTGCGACGCTCGTGGTCGAGGGCGTGGGCGATCACGGTTGCGAGTACATGACGGGTGGCCGTGTGGTGGTGCTCGGTCCGACCGGCCGCAACTTCGGCGCGGGCATGTCGGGCGGCATCGCCTACGCGTTCGACCCGCACGACCAACTCGGTGTGCGGTTGAACAGAGAGATGGTGGCCATCGAAGAGCTCGACGTCCACGACGTCGCATCGGTCCGCGAATTGATCGAGGCGCACGTCCGCGAGACGTCATCCGCGATCGGCGAGCACGTCATCGGTGACTGGGAACATTCGATCACGCACTTCCGCAAGGTGATGCCGGTCGACTACCGCAAGGTGCTGACCGCGGTTGCCGCGGCCGAGGCTGCCGGGCGTGATGTCGACGAGGCGATCATGGAAGCGGCGCGGGGCTGAGGGGAGAGCGGATCATGGGTAAGCCGACAGGATTCCTCGAACACGGACGCGAGCTGCCGGACCGCCGTCCGGTGCCGGTGCGTCTACGCGATTGGAACGAGGTCTACGAGCCGTTCGCGGAAGCGACGCTGGTCGATCAGGCGGCGCGCTGCATGGACTGCGGCATTCCGTTCTGCAACAACGGTTGCCCGCTCGGCAACCTCATCCCCGACTGGAATGACCTCGTCTACCGCGACCGCTGGCGCGACGCGATCGAACGGCTCCACGCCACCAACAACTTCCCCGAGTTCACAGGTCGGCTCTGCCCGGCGCCGTGCGAGGGCGCGTGCGTGCTCGGGATCAATCAGGATCCGGTCACCATCAAGCAGGTCGAGGTCACGATCATCGACCGCGCCTGGGACGAGGGATGGGTCGAGGCGATCCGCCCACACGTCGTCACGGGCAAGCGGGTAGCCGTCATCGGGTCGGGTCCAGCGGGCCTGGCCGCTGCACAGCAGCTCACGAGGGCGGGCCACGAGGTGGTTGTGTTCGAGCGAGCCGATCGCATCGGCGGCCTGCTGCGGTACGGCATCCCCGAGTTCAAGATGGAGAAGCGGTTCCTCGACCGGCGGCTCGCTCAGATGCGTGCGGAGGGCACCGAGTTCAGGGCGAGTGTCGACGTGGGCACCGACATCACCGCAGAAGAGTTGCGGAGCGACTTCGACGCGGTCGTACTGGCGACCGGAGCGACGCTCG
>JAYTFP010000085.1:0-2271 GCA_043734285.1 Acidimicrobiaceae bacterium | reverse complement strand
GACACGGACGACGAGACACGCGCCGTCCGAGCGGCGATCCTCCGCCGGCTGATAGCCGAAGAACGCGTGGAGATCGCCGTGCAGATGTCTGTCGATGTGCGGGCCATCGCGCTGGCGGGCATCGCCGAACGCCATCCGAATGCCAGCGCCAGAGAGCGCGAGCTCGAGCTGTCAGGATCCTGTAAGGCGACTCGCTGATCGATGCGGCATTCGCGAACGAGTCTCGCCTGCCATGATGAACAGCGTCGCTGACCTCCTGGGCCGGATCGTCTTGTTGCTCGACGAGTGCGGGACGACAGGCACCTGCACGACCTTCGACGCGTTGTCCTGACACACGGCGTTGCGGGTCCATCCCGCCGGGTGAGTGTCAGCGGACCGCCCCGCTTCGGTCGAGACCGACGAAGGCGGATGGCGACGTCGCTGGTCAGGCGATTGCTGGGCCAACCGCCCGTCTGGTGCAGGCCCGAAGTCGGGCGGTTGGCTGACACCTGTGCCTCGCCATTGCCACTTCGTTTCGAGACTATGAACACGCGCCGGACACCTAGACACATCTAGACGTTTGATCGTATGTTCACGGTATGGCTCGCCCCGCCGTCTCGACCTCGGCCCTCGCCGCCGCCCGGGGCGACGTCCCGGCCGACCTCTTGGTGCGCGGTGGCCGCGTGTTCAGCCCGTTCACCCGCGAGTGGGTGGCCACTGACTTGGCCATCGCTGATGGCTGCGTCGTCGGCTGGGGCGGGCGAGATGCCCACGAAGTCCTCGACGTCGACGGCGCCGCCCTCACACCCGGCTTCATCGACGCCCACATGCACATCGAGTCGTCGAAGCTCTGGCTCGACGAGTTCGTGCGCGCTGTCCTGCCGACCGGCACCACCGCAGTGGCCTGTGACCCGCACGAGATCGCCAACGTGCTCGGCATGCGGGGAGTGCTCGCACTCATCAAGGCCGCGGCGGCGATGCCGTTCACGTTCGGCGTGGCCGCGTCGAGCTGCGTGCCGGCCTCGCACCTCGAGAGCTCGGGTGCGGCGTTCAGTGCGGCGGACGTCGCCTCGCTGATCGACGAGCATGGTGCCATCGGCGTGGCCGAGGTGATGAACGTCCCCGGCGTCATCAGCGGCGACGACGCGATCCGCCGGATCATCGGCGCCGCGGGATGGCGCAGCGTCGACGGCCACGCTCCCGGGCTCGGCGGCCGAGCGCTCGACGCCTACCTCGCGGCCGGTGTCGAGTCGGACCACGAGGTCACCACGGTCGGCGAGGCGACCGAGAAGCGTCGCAAGGGCATGTGGCTGTTCCTGCGGCAGGGGAGCGCGAGCCAGGATGTCTTGGAGCTGCTGCCGTCTGTCATCCGCAACGGCAGCCTCGGTGCCGCGTTCTGCACCGACGACCGCGAGCCCGACGCCATCCGCGACCTTGGCCACCTCAATCACTGCCTGCGCCTCGCCACCGAGAACGGCCTCAGTGAGATCGACGCGCTTCTGATGGCGACGTGGAACCCCGCGGCATTCCACCGCTTTTTCCACCTCGGCGCGCTGGGCCCGGGCTTCCAGGCCGACGTTTGCGTCTTCGACGAGCTAGGCAGCTGGAAGCCGAGCCTCGTGCTGCAGAAGGGTCGCATCGTCGCGCGCGCCGGAGCCATCGAGCCCGGTGTGGTGCCCGATTCGGCGCCGTCGTCGTGGATGTTCAATTCGATCCACCTCGCCCGGATCCCGACCGCAGCCGACCTCACGATCGTCGAGCCACCGTCGGGCAAGGCCCGCGTCATCGGTGCCGCGCCGCGTTCGCTGCTGACCACCAGTCGCATCGTCGACGTCCACGACCTCGAAACGGATCTCGCTCGCATCGCCGTGCTCGAACGACACAAGGCCACGGGCCGGATCGGCCTCGGCTACGTGTCCGGCCTGGGCATCGGTCGTGGCGCCATCGCTTCGACCGTGGCCCACGACGCCCACAACGTGATGGTGGTCGGCGCTCGCGGCGACCGGGGGCCGCACGACATGGCCATCGCAGTGGCCCGGCTGGCCGAGATCGGCGGAGGGCAGATCGTCGTGCTCCACGGTCGCGTCGTGGCCGAGGTGGCACTCCCGATCGCCGGGCTGATGAGCGACCGCAGTCTGGCCGAAGTGGCCGACGACCTCGACGCCGTGCACGCGGCCGCCCACGCACTCGGGTCGACGCTGCCGGCGCCGTTCATGACGCTGAGCTTCCTGGGCCTCTCCGTGATCCCCGATCTGCGTATTACCGACCTCGGGCTCATCGACGTGATCGCCT
>JAYTFP010000084.1:0-5231 GCA_043734285.1 Acidimicrobiaceae bacterium | reverse complement strand
GGTGGGCGCGGCACGCGCACCGAACTCCACGAACTCGTCACGTCGATGTTCACGACGCCGTTCGACCGCAGCCGCCCGCTCTGGGAGTTCGTCGTGATCGATGGACTGCGCGGCGGGAAGGCCGCGATGTTGCAACGCCTCCACCACACGATCACCGACGGCGAAGGCGGCCTGCGACTCTCGCTCGAGTTCATCGACTTCGCTCGCGACAGCGGCGACCCCGACCCGATCGAGGCGCCCGTCGCAGAGCGTAACGAGGGATCGCTGCGCAACTCTGTCAGCGACGCGGTGCAGCACGTGACCAGACGACAGCTCGGCATGGCCCGTCGCACGCTCGACAGCACGATGCACGCGGTGTCGCATCCGAGCACCATCGGCGACACCGGCAATTCGATGGTCGCCACGGCTCGCTCGGCAATCCGCCAGGCGCAGGTCGGCGACTCCCCGCTCAGCCCGCTGTGGAAAGAGCGCACGCTGCGTCGGTTCTACGACACCCTCGACGTCCCGCTCGGCGAGGCGAAGGAAGCTGCGCACGCGCTCGGCGGCACGTTGAACGACTTCTTCGTGTGCGGTGCGACTGCCGGCGCCGCTGCGTACCACCGCGAACTCGGCGCGCCTGTCGAGCACCTGCGCATGGCCATGCCGATCAGCACGCGCAGCGACAAGTCGATCGGCGGCAACCTCTTCTCGCCCAGTCAAACGCTTGTCCCGACCGGCGACATGAGCCCCGCCGAGCGATTCGAACTCGTCCGCGCCGCGCTGACGACGACGAAGGCCGAACCGATGGTCGGCGTGGCCGACGCGATGGCGGGCCTCATCAACCTGCTCCCGACCTCGGTGCTGACCCGAACCGGTGCGCGGATCGCCGGTTCGATCGACTTCGTGACGTCGAACCTGCGTGCGGCGCCGATGGACGTGTTCCTGGCCGGCTCGCTGATGGAGTCGAACTACCCGATGGGGCCGCTCGCCAGCACCGCGTTCAACCTGACGACGATGTCGTACCGCGGCACGTTCAACATGGGCGTGGTCATCGACGCCGGCGCGATCGACGAACCCAAGCGACTCGTCGCCGCCCTGAAGCGCTCGTACCGCGATCTGCTGAAAGCAGCCGGCTGAGCAGAACTCAGTTCTTGACTGACGAAGTCAGTTCTGGAGAGCGACTTCGTCGACCCGGGTCAGCAACGTACGGACGTCGAGCAACAGGTCGGCGACCTCGGCTGAGGACATCAACGAGCGGTCGGAAAGATCACCGAGTCCGCGGTCGATGAGCGCAACGGCTTCGAGGATCGATTCGGAATCTTTGGTCTCGGTCATGGATCCTCCGTCGTGTCCTGAGAGTTCATCGAGCATACGCCCTGGGTCAACTCTCCCGAATGGTTATTTCTGCCCTGTTTCACGAACATGAATCCCTCGTACCCCGCCGGTAGCGTGCCGCCATGACGAACTCGCTCTCACGGCCCCGACTCGGCGTCACCGCCGCGAGCCTGATGACCCTCTCAGCAGAGGTCGTCGCACGCACCGCAGTTCGTTCGGCCCAGCTGGGCTTCGAGTCGTTCTGGACCGCAGAGGTCACCGGCACCGAAGCATTCTCGACCCTCGCCGCCATCGGCGCGCGGACACCCGGGCTGGCGCTGGGCACCGGCGTGCTCGCGCTCCAACTCCGGACGCCGATGCTCGCGGCAATGGGGGCGGCGACGCTCCAGTCGCACCAACCCGAGATCGACGTCTACCTGGGCGTCGGGATCTCGTCGCCGGTGGTGGTCAACCAGTGGCACGGCGCCGAGTACGGCGCTCGACCACTCGCACAGAGTCGCGAGTACCTCACCCTCGTGCGGGAGTGCCTGTCGGGCGAGCCCGTGACGTTCGACGGTGACTTCTACCAGTGCCGCAACGTGCGTCTCGGCGTGCGCCTCGGTGATCGCCGACCCCGACTCGTGCTCGGCGCGCTCAATGCCAGGATGCTCGCCCTCGCCGGCGAGCTGGCCGACGGCGTCCTGCTCAACTATCTGCCGGCCACCGCCGTGCCGTGGTGCGTCGATCAGGTGCGGGCCGCCGAGGCCGCCGCGGGACGACCTGTCGGAAGCTGCGGAATCCTCGCCTACGTGCATGTGGGCGTCGCCGACACCGCTGCGGCTCGACCGAACGCGCAACGCGACCTGTTCTCGTACATTGTCGTCGATTCGTACGCGAAGGCGTTCCGGCGCGCGGGTTTCGGCGACGAGGTCGACGCAGTGCGCGCCGCCCACGCCGTTCGCGATCGCGAGGCCGCGCTCGCAGCGGTCGGCACCCGCATGGTCGACGCGATCGATGTCGTCGGCGACGCCGACACGGTGACGGGCGCGGTGCGTGCCTACCTCGATGCCGGTGTCGAGCACGCCGTGATCATGCCGTTGCCCTGGGGTGACGATCGTGAGGCGATCATCGGCGCGACGCTCGAGGCGTCCCGCCGGGCGCTCGACTGAGCGGCCGGTACGCTGCGGCGATGGAGCTCACCGACCGAGTCATCGTGATCACCGGCGGCGCGTCGGGCATCGGCGAAGCGCTCGCTCGGCGATTCGCGAACGACTCGCCCGCCGCCATCGTGGTCGCCGACATCGACCTCGCCGGGGCCGAAGCGGTGGCCGCGTCGATCGGCCCCATTGCGACGGCGAGACGGTGCGACGTGTCCGATGGCGCCGCGATCGCCGCGCTCATCGCCGAGGTCGTCGCGCAGCACGGGCGCATCGACCTCTACTGCTCGAACGCCGGAATCGCCACGGGCAAGGGTGTCGAGGCCGACGACGCGACATGGCAAAGCATCTGGGACATCAACCTGATGGCCAACGTCCACGCGGCACGGGCACTCATGCCGCTCGCCGAACCCGACGCGCCGGTGCACCTGATGATCACTGCATCAGCTGCGGGGCTGCTCATCAATCTCGGCGACGCCGCCTACACCGCGACGAAGCACGCCGCGGTCGGTCTGGCCGAATGGCTTGCGGTCACCCACGGTGACGCGGGCCTGAAGGTGTCGTGCCTGTGCCCGCAGGGCGTGCGAACGCCGATGGTGATGGCCGGCCTCGGCGACAACCAGCTCGCCGCGAACGTGGTCGAGGCGATGGGGCTCATCGAGCCCGAGCAGTGCGCCGAGACGGTCGTCGAAGCGCTCGCCGACGAGCGGTTCCTCATCCTCCCCCACCCCGAAGTGGCGAAGTACCAGCGCGCCAAGGTCGAAGGGCCCGACCGCTGGATCGCGACCATGCGGGGACTCCAGGCCCGCCTCCTTGGCACCGACCGCTGATCCCTCTACCGAGGCGGTCGACCTGTCGCAGGTCGACGACGTCGATCTGCCCGTGGCGATGTTTCGACTTCGGGCCACGGTCGAGGTCGGCTCATCGGCCAGGGTCACCTTCGCTCGCCCGATCGACGATCGCATCCGACTTGTCATCGCCGGCAGTGGGTTCGAGTTGACGTCGCGGCGCGGCGCGGCGGCTCGACTGACTCGCTGGCGAACGCTTGCCGATTCGGTGCGACCCGGGATGCGCCTGCTGATGATCGGCCTCAATCCCAGCCTGCACTCCGCCGATTCGGGGATCGGGTACTTCCGTGGCGGCAACCGCTTCTGGCCGGCGATGCTCGCCGCGGAGCTCGTCACCCACGATCGCGACCCTCTCCATGCGCTGGGGCTTCACGACATCGGCATGACCGATTTCGTGAAGCGCGCGACGCCACGCGTCGACGAGGTCGATGACGACGAGTTCCGCGTGGGCGTCGAGCGAGTCGTACGACTCGCCGAATGGCTCGAACCCCGCGCGATATGCGCGGTGGGACTCGCCGGATGGCGCGCCGGTGTCGACCGCAAGGCCACGGCCGGCTGGCAGGACCGTGAGCTCGGAGGTCGACCGGTGTACGTGATGCCGAGCACGTCGGGGCTCAACGCCCACGCCCAGCTGCCGGTGCTGGTCGAGCACCTGCAGCGGGCAGCGGCGGACTCAGCGGGCTAGCGCGGCGCGAGGTCGCGGATCGCTTGGCGCTGGTCGTAACCGAACGGCAGGAGCGCGATGACCGGCGTGGTGACGCCGTTCTCCACGTAGCGGGCGATGTGGTCGCGGCATTCGTCGGGCGTACCCCAGACGATCAGCTCGTCGACGAGCGAGTCGGGGATCGCCTCGGTGGCCGCCTTGCGATCGCCCTCCTTCCAATGACGCCACATGTCGGCCAACACGTCGCCACGACCGAGCCACTCGTGAAACGCGGCGTAGACCTCGACGTTGAGATACGCGGCGATGGCCATCTTCGAGAACGCCATGACCGTGTCGCGGTCGGTCGTCGGCGCGACGAAGATCCGCGCAACGATCTCTTTCCCCTCGCCTTGCGCGTGGACGATCGGCGCCACGGTCGACACGTCGTCGGCCGACAGCCAGTTGATGATCGCACCGTCGCCTTCACGTCCGGCCATGCGCAACATCGACTCGCGCAATGCCGCGACGAAGATCGGCACGCCTCCGCCGGGCACCTCGAAGCCGAGCCGGAACCCGTGCGACTCGAAGCCGGCGAAGTTCGCGTCGACCTTCTCGCCGGCCAGCGCCTGACGCAGGAAGCGGACCGTGTCACGCGTGCGGGCGTACGGCTCGGCGAACTCGATGCCGTTCCAACGCTCGACGATGATGTTCGACGACGTACCCACTCCGAACACGAACCGTCCGGGTGCGGCCGCCGCGAGCGTCGCGACCTGTTGCGCGAGCGTCGCCGGGCCGCGGGTGAACGCCGGCACGATCGCGGTGCCCAGTCGCAACGTCGGCGCCCATGCGGACGCGAGCGCGAGCGGCGTGAATGCATCTGCGCCGTTCGCTTCGGACGACCACACGTCGGTATAGCCGAGTGATTCGAGTTCGACGATCCACTCGCGCTGCTCCGCGAGCGGCACTCCGTCGAACGGGATCGTCATTCCGTAGCGCTGCATCGGCCGAGGTTACGCGTCAGGGGTCAGTCGTCCTGCGTGGGACGGCGGCGAGCGGCCTTGCGACCCGATGCCTGGCGCTTCTCCTCGAGACGGCGTTGCGTCGACCCATACGACGGCCTGGTCGCGACACGACGCTTCGGCACGACCGTGGCGCCCGCCAACAGCGCCTGCAATCGGAGTAAGGCGAGTCGTCGGTTCTGCCACTGCGACCGCTCGTCCGACGCCACCACGCGCACGACGTCGCCGAGTCGAGCAACCATCCGCGACTTGAGGAGCGAGGGGATCGATG
>JAYTFP010000083.1:0-12191 GCA_043734285.1 Acidimicrobiaceae bacterium | reverse complement strand
GCAGACCGGCCTCTTCGAAGAGCGCGGCGATGAGCAGTGCGGTCAGCGGCGTGGACGAAGCCGGCTTGAGCACGACCGGACAGCCGGCAGCGACGGCCGGCGCGATCTTGTGGCAGACCAGGTTCAGCGGGAAGTTGAACGGGCTGATCGCACCGATGACGCCGATCGGCACTCGTTTGACGAACCCGAGCTTGCCCTCGCCGGCCGTGCTGGCGTCGAGCGGCACCATCTCACCGACGAGCGTCCGCGCGACAGCGGCCGAAAATCGCAGCGTGTCGACGGCTCGTGACGCCTCGACCCGGGCCGTCGTGATCGGCTTGGCCGACTCGGTCGAGATCGACTGCGCGAACTGCTCGAGCCGCTCGGTGAGCAGCACCGCGGCCGTGTCGAGGATCCGAGCTCGCTGATGCGCGGGCATCGGCGTCCCTCTGTGCCGTTCGAGCGCGACGGCGACGGCTGCATCGATGTGAGCGGCATCACACTGCGGCACGAGACCGACGAGTCGACCGTCGTAGGGGGAGCGGACCTCTGCAGTCGAGCCGGCGGTCACCTGCTCGCCGTTGATGAGTGCAGGGGCGACGCTGATGTCAGTCACGAAGATGGCTCCAGTTCGGCGATGAGGAATTCAAACTACTTCCCATGCCGAGGCTCACTCTTCGGAGCAGGGAAGTCGGTCCGGTCGTCTACTTTACATAACGAGGATTTCCGGCGATCGGCCAAGTGGGTCAGTTGGTGGAGATGGTGCTGTCGATCACGTCGAGAAGGCGCTCGATGATGGTCGACGGCTCGATCCGGTCGTCGACGTCGGCACGCGCGTCGTGCACAGCGCTACTGATCAGATACAGACGATCACGCGCGTCGTCGAGCTCGTTACGCGTCACGACCAGTTCGTCGTCACCCAGACCGAGCTCGCCGCTACGCCGACGCGATTCGTACGCCCGTTGGCGACAACTCCGGCGGCAGTACTGCTTCGGCCGACCGAGTTCGGCACCGACCACCGCTCTCCCGCACCATTGGCACCCCGATAGTTTCGTCACAGTGACGAAACTATCGCGTCCACGAGGTCAGTCACGTCATGTGAGGGGGGGCCGACGAGATTCAGCTCGTGATGCTTGCCGTCGCCATGGATCTTGTACCAGCGATCGTCGGGTCCGATGACGAGCCAGATGTTGCCGCTCATCCGGAGGCTGTCGTAGTTCAGCGCGATCGAGCGACGAGGGTGGCCGAGTTCGACGAGTTGTTCGCGGCCCTCGTCGAGCCGCACCTGGTCGATCGACCACGCCGTGTCATCGGAGATGACGGCCACTCCCCCATCGCCGCCGATCCTCCAGGCCTCACCCCATCGACGGAGTCGAGCCAGGGGGATCCCGATGCGGCGCGCCAACCCGACGAGATCGGGCGAGTCGTCGAGGCGCGACGCCCAGCGGGCGAGGTCGGCACGGCCCGGAGCGCGCAGCCCTGAGGGCGCACCATCGGCGAGCATCGCCCAGGCGCGTGCGACCGCGTCGTCGGCCAACTCGTCGATACGGCCGGGTGCGATGCCGCTGCCTCGCGGCAGATCGACGTCCCACGGGGTTCGCGACAGATGCGGCATCCGCGCCGTCGCGTGAGGACGCGCAGCGACGACCGATGGGGCCGGCCCGAGTGGCTCGTCGATCGCACGCTCCGACCAGGCGGCGACCGCCGGTACGCCGAACAGATCGACGGGCAGTTCGGTGGGCGCGTCGACCGGTCGGCCGGCCATGCTCGACGCGGCGCGGCGCGCGCGGACCATCGTCATGAGCTCGTCGCGGCCGAGGCCCCTGAGGAGAAACAGGAGGAACGGATCGCGATCGAGTTCGGCTGCGACGAGGTAGCAGAGCGCGGCAGCGTGTTCGCACGGTTCGACCCAGTCGGGACACGAGCAGTCGGGACGGAGGTCGCCGGCCCGAGGCAGAAGCGTGATGTCGGCGGCGAGAGCGTCGTCGAGCACTCCAGGGTCGAGCTCACCGTCGAGCAACGCCGCCGCGTGGCGTGCCGTACGCGCGATCGAATCGGCGATCTGCTCCCATTCGGCGATGGCGAGCGTGCGGACGGCGACATCGGTCGTGAACGTCGCACCACGCGCACCACGAACTGATGCGGAGGCGTACCCGGCGGCGATGCTGACCATGCCGACCGACCCGTTACGCGCGACGGTGCGGCCCCGGGCGAGCCGCGCCGGTTCGAGCGATGCGCGCTCGAGCGCATCGACCCATGCTCGGCCCCACCAGGTACTTCCGAACGGCGAGCCGGGCGCCATCAGCGAACGCCTCTCGACTGCTGACCGAGTTGCACGAGTTCGGCGAGCGATGCGTCGTCGAGCTCGGTGATCCACGCCTCGCCACCGCCGACGACCGCTTCGGCGAGTGCCTCCTTCTCGGCGAGCATCGACGCGATGCGCTCCTCGATGGTGCCCTCGCACACCAGACGATGTATCTGCACCGGTCGGTCTTGACCGATGCGCCACGCGCGGTCAGAGGCCTGGTTCTCGACGGCAGGATTCCACCAGCGGTCGAAGTGGATGACATGGGTGGCACGGGTCAGGTTGAGGCCCAGGCCGCCGGCCTTCAGCGACAGCACGAACACGGGGAACTCGCCGTCTTGGAACTGATCGACCATCTGCGTGCGGCGTCCGAGCGGCACCGACCCCTGCAGGAAGCGATGAGTCAGACCAAGCTGCGACAAGCGGGCGGTGAGCAGATCGCCCATCTGCGTGTACTGAGTGAAGACCAGGGTCGAGTCGCCGGCATCGCTGATCGCGGTCACCAGATCGTCGAACGCCTCGAGCTTGGCCGACCGGCCGGCCAGCGGCCCCGACTGTCGCAGGTAGTGCGCGGGGTGGTTGCACACCTGTTTGAGCGACGTGATCAACGCCAGGATCATGCCGCGGCGACTCATGCCCTCGGCATCGCGGATCTTCTCGAGCGTCTCGTCGACGACGGCCTGGTAGAGCCCAGCCTGCTCGGCAGTGAGCACGACCGGGTGATCGGTGATCGTGCGAGGCGGAAGGTCAGGGACGACCGTCGGGTCGTCTTTGCGGCGGCGCAACAGGAACGGTGCGATGACGCGCGCAAAACGCAGGGTCGCCTCGTCGTCGCGATCGCGTTCGATCGGCAGCGCGATGTTGCGTCGGAACGCCTCGACACCGCCGAGCATGCCAGGTGTGGTCCAGTCGAGAATCGCCCACAGCTCGGTCAGCCGATTCTCGATCGGCGTACCGGTGAGTGCGACTCGCATGTCGGCGTCGAGGCGTCGCATCGCGCGGGCGGTCGCGGACGCCGGGTTCTTGATCTGCTGTGCTTCGTCGGCGACTGCGATCGACCACGCAACCGAGCGGAAGACCTCGGGATCGCGCCGCACGATGCCGTAGGTCGTGACCACCACGTCGCCGCCTCGAACGGTGTCGAGCGAACGATCCATGCCGTGGAAGCGGTGCACGCGCAGCGTTGGAGCGAACCGTTCGAGCTCTCGCTGCCAGTTGCCCACGAGCGTGGCCGGGCACACGACCAGCACCGGCCCCGGCGGGCCCGAGTCGGCGAGCCGGTGCAGATGCAACGCGATGAGCTGGACGGTCTTCCCGAGCCCCATGTCGTCGGCGAGCACGCAGCCGAGACCGAGGTCGGACATCGTGTGCATCCACGCGAGGCCGCGACGCTGGTACGGGCGCAACGTAGCCTCGAGCCCCGGGGGCTCGGGCAGATCGTGCGGTTGGGATGCGTGACGCAGTCGCTCGGCGAGATGCGCGGCGGGACCGTCGACCTGGACCTCGATCAGTTCGTTGTCGAATTGGATCGATCCGCCGAGCGCAGCCGCCACCGCGTCGGCACCGGTGATCTGATCGTGTCGCGACAGCTTGGCGATCACGGAGGGGTCGACGACGACCCACTCGCCCCGCAACCTGACCATCGGGCGCTTGCTTGCGGCGAGGAGCGCCAACTCGTCGTCACTGACGGGCGCGCCGTCGAGGGTCGCGCGCCACGTGAGCTGGCACACCGAGTCGAGCGTGAATCGCGTCGCGGACGTCGACGCGGATGACGGCGCCCCGGCCGGAGTGGATGACGGCGCGTCGGCTGGCCCTGCCGGTGCGGGCGGCGCCATGGCCGCGTGCGCTGCGGCCCGCACCGTGCGGGTCATGGCGGCCGGAACGACGACCTCGATGCCCGCATTGAGCAGGTTGCCGGCCAGCGGTCCGAACAGCGCCATGCCCTCGCCGTCGTCGATGTCGAGGCGGGTCGGCCGGGCTTCGCCGAGCAGTCGTTCGAGCGGACTCCACAGCCGGGCACCACGGCGGAGGGCCAGGAGCAGGTCGACCTCGGCTTGCTCGTCGAATCCGGCCGCCGCGCCGCTCCAGAGATCGGCGACGTCGATCTCGAGACTCGCGTCGGTGGAGGAGCGAAGGCGCAGGCTGATGCGGAACGGCGCATCTCCGTCGTCGGGGAGATCGAGCACGAGGACGACAACGGAGCGACGGGCCGCCTCGGAACCGCCGACGTGCCGGCGGAGCGCCCGGACGTCGGCCGGCGTCGGACCGGCCCAGGCGCGTTGCTGCGAGATGATGCCCGCCGCAGCGGTGCGTGGCATCGAATCGGCGATCGCGTCGTAGAACGCCGTCATCGCGACCTCGGGCGCGGTGATGCGCAGGGGCCGCTGACCGGCGATCGGCAGGCAGTGCGCCTCGGGTGGGAGCCAGCCCGCCAGCGCGGCGCGGATCTCGAGGTCGTGCTCGGTCAGCGGAGCGATCGTCCAGGTGTCGAACCCCTCTTCGGAGATCGACGGCTGGAGCCGCCCCTTGGAGATCAGCTCGACCGCCACTCGGGCGGCCTGCGCCCAGGCGCGAACCGATGCGGAAGCGAGATCATCGGGCCCGAGTCGCAGGAGGTCGTCGAGCACGTCGGCGATGCGCACCGCGCCGGCCTTCACCGTGGTGCGGCGCACCCCTCCCCCACTCGGAACCACGACCTCGAGCTCATCGCCGCCCGTCGGATCGGGCCACAACGCGAGCCGCGTCTCGCGTCCGACGTCGCCGGGCACGAGCGTGGCGCGGAGGCGGAGGTCAGACATGGCCGGTCATCCTACGGACCGCCCGCTGACATCCGACTCCTCCGGCGACGCGATCGACGCGCCAACCCGCGTCGTGTCCGACGGGTCAGCCCCCGAGGAGACCGCCGAGTCCCTTGACGATGCCACCCGAGGTCTCGCCGCGGCCGCTGCCGGGCATCATCCTCGAGAGGAATCCGACGAGGGCCTGAGGATTGCGCGTCTGCACCATGACGCGCCCGGGGCCGGTGAAGTCGAAGACATAGCCCTCGCCCGACTTGAAGCTCTGGATCATGCCGCCGGTGGCCTTGCGGATGTTCATCTGCACGGTCTCCTGATAGGCGACCATGTGCCCGGTGTCGACCGTGACGGTCTGGCCCGCCTGCAGGTCCCACGGCTCGAGTGCGCCGTAGCAGCCGATGATCGTCGGCCCGGTGCCGGTCGCCCGCAGAATGAACCCGCCCTCGCCGCCGAACAGGTTCTTGAAACCGCCCCACTTCGTGTCGATCTGCACTGACGGCGGCGATGCCATCCACGATCCCGCCTGGATGAACCAGCCGACGGTGTTGTCGAGTTCCAGCACCGAGACGTCGCCCGGAAGGATCGCGGCGAGGTCGACGAAGCCGCCGCCCGGCCCGGCGGCGAAGGTGGAGATGAAGAACGACTCGCCACCGAGCGCGGTGCGCTTGAGCGCCTGCTTCAGGCCACCCTGCATGCCGGCGGAGAGCTGCATGTCGGGTGACATCGACATCATCGATCCCGACTCGGCCTGCAGCTGCTCGTTGGGCGCGAGCGTCACTCGGGCGATGCCGAAGCTGGGCGTCTGACGAAGTTCGATCTGCATGGCTGGTCCTCCGAGTGGCGGCGAGGCCCGTCATTGTAGGGACCGTCGAGTTCAGCGCCGAGCGGTGACCGTCTCGCGCATCAGATCGAGATGGCCGAGATGGCGTGCCGTCTCCTCGAGCATGTGCACCACGATCCAGCGAAGCGTCAGCGGATACTTGGGATGGCGGGCCACGTCGTCGAACGAGGCGCCGGCGATGACGATGTCGGCGCGCTGCACCTCCGCGAGGTAGAACGCGTTGAGGCGGTTGACACCCATGTCGTCGGCGAGCCGGAAGTCCGCGTCGCGATCAGCGTCGCTCCACGGGAGCTCGACGTCGGCCCCTTCGAACACCTTCGAGTACCACCACCGCTCGACGTAGCCGAGGTGCTGCACGATGCCGCCGATCGACATGACCGACGCCCACGGTGTCGACCTGACCTCGTCGTCGGTCAGTCCCTCGAGGATGCCGAGCACTGCCCGGTGCTGGTCGGCACAGAAGTCGAGCAGCACCGCCCGATCGGCGGAGGGCTCCGTCGCGTGCTCAGGCATTCGCTGCGATGAGGGCGCCCAGTCTGAGCAGCGACGGAGTCGCCCCGCCGAGCTGCAGTTCGAGCTCTTTGGCCGCGAGGAAGTAGCGGTGCAACGGATAGTCGCGATCGACGCCGACCCCGCCATGCAGGTGAGCAGCCGAGTGCACGACCCGCTGACCGCCGAAGGCGGCCCAGTACTTCGCGATCGCGACCTCTTCGGTGGCCGACATGCCGTTGTCGAGGCGCCACAGCGCCTGCCAGGTCGTGAGACGGATGGCCTCGGTGTCGATGAACGCGTCGGCGGCGCGGTGGCCGACGGCCTGGAACGAGGCGATCGGCACGCCGAACTGCTTGCGATCCTTCGTGTAGCTCGCGGTGAGGTCGAGCGCGGCCTCGCAGTTGCCGAGCGCGACCGCGCACTGCGTGCCCATCGCACGATCGAACGCCCATTGCACGGCGTCGCGTCCGATGGTCAGACACTCGGCGGGGGCGCCCGAGAACTCGATCATCGCGTCGGGCTTCGCGGTCGTCGTGCGGATCGACTCGCGTGACACCCCGGTCGCGTTGGTCTCGACCAGGAAGAGGCCAGGCCCTTCAGGCGTCGACGCGACGACGACGACTGCGTCGGCGATCTCACCGGCCGGCACGCAGACCTTGGTGCCGGTGACGGTCCAGGCATCGCCCGACGCGGATGCTGTGGTCAACGGTGACAGCGGATCGCCGACCTCGTCGTGCCACGCCGCGGTCAGGATCGCGGTGCCGTCGGCGACACGAGGCAGCCAGTGGTCAGCGACCGCCTTCGAGGCGAACTCGGCGATCGGGAGTGCGCCCAGGCCAAGCGTCTCCCACAGCGGTACGGCGGCGGCGAACTTGCCCGCCTGTTCGAGGATGCCGGCGAGTTCGACGAGGCCGAGGCCTGCGCCGCCGACCGACTCGGGCAGCGCGATGCCGAGCAATCCGGCGTCGGCCAACTTCGACCACAGCTCGCGGTCGAACCGCGCATTGCCCGAGCGCTCGAGCGCCCGGAGCGCCTCGTGGCTCGAGTGGTCGCCGATGATCTTCGCCGCGAGGTCGCGGACGGCGGTCTGCTCTTCGGTGAGTGAGAAGTCCATGTCAGTCGTCCCGTCGTCTCAGCCGCGCAGCGATCGCGGCAGGCCCAATCCGAACATTGCAATGAGATCGCGCTGGATCTCGTTGGTGCCGCCGCCGAACGTGAGGATCAGCAGGGAGCGGAAGTTCATCTCCATGCGACCGCGCAACACCTCGCCCGGCGAGTTGCGGTGCAGGTACGCACGCGGGCCGAGCACCTCCATCAGGAGGCGGAACGACTCGAGGTAGAACTCGGTGCCGAACACCTTGATCGTCGACGCGTCGGAGATGTCGAGGTGATCCGACGAGGCGACCTTCCAGTTGATGAGGCGGAGGAAGTCGAGTCCCGACCTCACGCGGGCGAGGTTGATCTGCACCCACTCCTGGTCGATCACGCGCCGACCGTCGCCGAGTTTGTTGTCGGCGGCGAAGCGCACGGTCTCCTGATACGACTGCTCGAGCAGGCCCGAGCTGCACAGCGTGACCCGCTCGTGGTTGAGCTGGTTGGTGATCAGCGACCAGCCCTTGTTGAGCCCGCCGACGATGTTCTCGGCCGGCACGCGCACGTCGTCGTAGTAGACAGCGTTGATGTCGTGCGACGACGTGAGGCTGAGCGGCTCGATGGTGATGCCGGGCGTGTTCTTCAGGTCGACGATGATCATCGAGATGCCCTTGTGCTTCGGGGCGTCCTGATCGGTGCGGACCGCGAGCCAGCAGTAGTCGGCATCCGACGCGAGCGACGTCCACATCTTCTGGCCGTTGATCACGTAGACGTCGCCGTCGAGATCGGCCCGGCACTTGAGCGACGCGAGGTCGGTGCCGGCCTCGGGCTCGGAGTAGCCGATCGAGAAGGCGATCTCTCCCTTGAGGATCTTCGGGAGGTAGAAGTTCTTCTGCTCCTCGGTGCCGAACTGCATGATCGTCGGCCCGACGGTGTTGACCGTGAGCATGGGGATCGGCGCGCCGGCGCGCATCGACTCGTCGTAGAAGATGAACTGCTCGATCTGCGGGCGGCCACGACCGCCGTACTCTTCGGGCCAGCCGATGCCGAGCCAGCCGTCACGCGCCATCTGCTTGACCACGTCGCGGGTGACGGGACCACAACCCATCTCGGCATGCAGCTGGTCACGGATCTCGTCGGTGAGCAGCTCGTCGTAATAGGCGGTCAGCTCTTGGCGTAGCGCCTCTTGTTCGTCGGTGTACGCGATCCGCATGGAGCCCCCTGGAGGTCGATCGACGAAAAACTGTAACGCGTTCTAGTCGACCGGTCGATCAGGCGGCAGTGGCTCGCTGACGAACGTCGTCGAGAGCGAGCAGGAGGCGGTCGACATCGCTCGACTCGAACAGCTCGTCGGGGCCCTGCGGGCTGATGTCGGTGAACGGCGACTCGTAGAAGCGCCGGGGCTCGACGACGCCGCGGTCGGTCAGCTCGTCGATCACCAGGTTGACGAACTCGATCTGGTTGGCCGAGTAGCGGCCTGCGTCGAGGAACTCGGCGAACGCCTCCTTGGCCGCTGCTCGGTCAAGGCCAACCAGTCGCCGGATGAACAGTCCGAAGCTGCCGGCCTCGGCTTCTGCCCGCTCGCAATCCTCGGAGGTACCGACCCCGCTGTCGACGAGGATGCGTTGCAACTCGTCGAGGTCGACCGCGGTGATCGGGCGGTTGCCGTGGATCTTCGCGATCGCCCACTCGGCGCGGTGCTCGGTGAGAAAGGCGCGCGCTTTCGCACGGAATCGCTCGAACTCCTCGGGAGGCGTGAAGCCGAGACCGAGATCGACCTCGGCGCCGATCTCATCTTCGAAGTTGCTGTAGATGATCACGCGGCGGTTCTTCTCGATCAGCGGCACGAGCAGCCGCAGCCGCCGTCGCGCCGACTCGATCATGGGAACCGTGATGTCGATCCACCATTCGTCGGTCTGCATCTCGGCGATGAGCGCGAGTTCCTTGGCGACCGCCGGAATCGTCGAGTGGTCCTCGAGCAGATCAGCGATGCGGCGCACCTGGCCAGCAAGTCGCGCGTAGCCGGGCTCGGTGTTGAGCATCGCCAACTCGGTCGACAACATCAGCAGGTCGTAACGCTTCGCCTCCTCGGGCTCGGCATCGAGCTCGGCCGGCAACCCCGCGACGTGCGTTGCGAGTTCACTGAAGTCGCCGACGCCGGCAGTCGTCCACGCATCGGGTTCGCGGAACCGCTCGACGAGGCGGCGGTGTGGACGGACGACGAAGTTGTCGAGATTCATCGCGGCGACCTCGACGCGCAGCAACTCGCGGATCGAGGCGCGCTCCTCGGCGTGAGCGTTCGCAGTGTTGAGCGCATGCAGAAGTTCGAGGCGACTGGTGAACAGTCGCGCGCTGAGCGGCTTCGCAGCGGGGCCGTCGAGCAGGTCGGGGTGCTGGTCGAAGAACTCGAAGTTGCGACACCAGTCGAAGACGGTGAAGTACTTCTTGTCGTCGCCCGGACCGAACAGGTCGGCGCGCAGCCTTGTGCCGCGGCCCAGCATCTGCCAGAACTTGGTCTTCGACCGGATGGCCTTGAAGAACACGAGATTGACGACCTCGGGCACGTCGATGCCGGTGTCGAGCATGTCGACGCTGATGGCGATGTGCGGGTCGCTCGCGGCGATCGAGAACTTGTCGATCAGGTCGTCGGAGTGCTCGACCTCATTGGTGATGACCCGAGCGAACTCGCCCCTGTAGTGCGGATAGGCGCGGTTGAATCGTTCCTCGATGTGCTTCGCGTGGCGCTGGTTGGCGGCGAAGATGATGGTCTTGCCGAGCCGGTCGCCACCGGCCACGCGCTGGCCGCGCGTCATCAGGTGCGCGAGCACCTTGTCGATGGTGTCGTCGTTGAACAGCCATCGGTTGATCGCCTCGGCACCGACGGCATCAGGAGGATCGCCGTCGTCGTCCCACTCGAGCTCGTCCCACGCCTCCTTCTCATCGTCGGACAACTGGTCGTAGTGGATGCCATCGCGCAGAAAGGTCGTCTCGACCACAACCGCCCTCGGCGGCACGAGAAAGCCGTCGGCCACCGCCTCGGCCAGGCCGTACGTGTCGGTGGGCACGCCGGTCTCGAGGTCGAACAGCCCATAGGTGTTGCGGTCGATCTCCTCGCGTGGTGTGGCGGTCAGACCCACGAGCAACGAGTCGAAGTACTCGAAGATCGCCCGGTATTTCTGGAAGACCGAGCGATGCGCCTCGTCGATCACCACCAGGTCGAAGTGGCCGGGACCGAACCGTCGCTCGCCGTCAGCCGGCGCGTTGATGAGGTTCATCATCGTGGCGTAGGTCGAGACGTAGACCCGGCCCTCTCCCTCGCGCTCGAGCACGAGGTTGACCGGCGACGAATCGGGCAGGAACGACTTGAACGCGTTGGTCGCCTGCTTCACCAGCGCGCGTCGGTCGGCGAGGAACAACACCCGCTTCGCCCAGTTGGCCCGGATGAGCTGATCGGCGAGCGCGACGACCGTGCGCGTCTTGCCGGCGCCGGTTGCCATGACGACGAGTGCCTTGCGATCGTGATCGTGCTCGAACGACTCGCCGATGCGACGGATCGCGCGGGTCTGGTAGTACCGCTCGACGATCGTGCCGTCGATCTCGGTGTCCGCGAGGGAGGCCCGGGTCGTACGCCGCTGCACGAGCAGCTCGAGCTCGTCTTTCGTGAAGAACCCGGCGACTGACCGCGGCGGGTAGAACGCGTCGTCCCACAGCCAGTGCTCGAAGCCGTTCGTGTAGAAGATCACCGGACGTTGGCCGGTCATCTCCTCGAGGCAGTCGGCGTAGAGCTTCGCCTGCTGCTGGCCCGCCCTCGCATCACGGCGGGTGCGCTTCGCCTCGATGAGGGCGAGCGGACGTCCGTCGTCGCCCCACAGCACGTAGTCGATGAAGCCGGCCTTGCCGTCGGGCATGCCCTTCACGGGGAACTCTCGGTCACGGGGCTGGTCGAGCGTCCAGCCGGCATCGGCGAGCAAGCGGTCGATGAACCAGTCACGGGTCTCGGCCTCGGAGTAGTCGTGCGTGTCGAGCGTTGCGTCAGCGCGCGCCTTGGCGTCGGCGACCTCGGCGCGGAGCCGTTCGAGCTCGGCGAGCAGCTCGGCCTGCTCTGCAAGTGCGATCTCACGCACCTTGTCGCTCTCAGCCCGCTCGGCCTCGAGTGCCATCTGCAGATCGTGGATCTGCTTTGCCGTGGCTGCCGCCGACGGCTGCGGCCTTGGCAACGTGCGCGGGTCGAACGTGAGATCGGCCGGTGGCTTCTCGCCGCGCGTGTAGGTGCGGGCAAACCAGTAAGAAAACTCGAACAGGCCCGACACCGCCGTGACAGAGTCGCGCTGGCTCAGCGGCGCAGATTCGTGCGCTGCACGGTTGCCGACCCGGATGACCTCCTTCGCGATCTTGAACATGCGGTCGCCCGCGAGTTGCTTGAACGTCGGCTCGTGGAGCAGCGCGCTGATGTTCCGGTCGTACGGCATGCGCAGCGCGGTGTCGTGATCGAACGCCCACTTGATCGCCAGCTCGACGGTCAGACGAGCGCGGAAACAGGCGATGCGCGGGTCGCCGAGCGCGTGCGCGCCAGCCATCACCGCCTCGCGGTGCAAGTCGGGAAACTCAGCCTTCAGGAAGTCGAACGGCGTGCCACTCACCGCCGAGAAGTATGGCGGACGAGGAGTCTTCGGCACGGATGACGCGG
>JAYTFP010000082.1:0-5120 GCA_043734285.1 Acidimicrobiaceae bacterium | reverse complement strand
CTGTTGTGGTGAGCGATGCGCTGGTACATCGGGCCGAGGCGAGCGTCGAACGGACCGTGCATGGTGTGGACGCGAGCAGCGCCCGGCACGGTGTCCGGGAGCAAGCTGCCGCCCACCGTGTGATCGTGCACGACGTCGGGTTTCCATATCGCGACGACACGTGCGGCGGCGGCCGCGAACGCGGCCTCCTCGTCGACGTCGCCGATCTTGCTCCGCTCGACCGACTCGGGAGTCACGACCGGGACCGGACAGGTGCTGTCGTGGTGTGCCGCGAGGAGAACGTCGTGCCCTCGTCGGGCGAGTCCGCGGGCGAGTTGGTCGACCACTGCTTCCGTTCCGCCGTACCCCGGGGGTGGGATGGGGATCCACGGCGGAGCGATCAGAGCGACACGCATGACAAGCCTCCTTCGATTGTGCCCGCTCGCACATACCCCGCTGAGCACGCCGTCAATCGCGCGACCTCCCGCTCCTCGGTCAGTCGTGGTGTGAAGTGAGCGGGGGCCGCGGGCCGTGGTGGACCGTCACTGACGCCGGGAGGCCCTCGACGGTCCCGTCCGCATCGATGCTCACGCGATGTGCGCCCATCCGCACGTTCTCGAGCCGAAAGTCTCCGAACCGTTCGGGAAGGGCCGGGTCGACCCAGACCTCGTCGTGCGACAGGGACGGATCCAGTCTCAGCAGTGATCGCACAATGAGAAGCGGGGCTGCCGCCGCCCACGCTTGGGGCATGCAGGAGGTCGGATAGACCGCCGGCACCGTGAGCACGCTGCGATCGGCGCCGGCGAGCAGCTCGGGCAGCCGCCCGTCGTAGTGGTCGGAGACGTCGAGGAGTCCGTCGACGACCCGGTGCGCGTGCTCGACGAAGCCGTAGCGCATCAACCCGGCCACGGCGATCGCGTTGTCGTGCGGCCACACCGAACCGTTGTGGTAGCTCACGGGGTTGAACGCGGACATCTTCGACGAGAGCGTCCGAACTCCCCATCCGTTGAACATGTCGGGCGCCAGCAATCGGTCGGCGACGATCGCAGCCTTGTCCTCGTCGACGATGCCGGCCCACAGGCAGTGGCCCATGTTCGACGCGACCGCGTCGACCGGGCGCTTCTCGCCATCGAGCGCGAGCGCGAGGTAACCCCCGTCGTCGTCCTCGACCCAGAAATCTCGGTTGAACGCACGCCGGAGCTCAGTCGCCCGATGACGGAGTTCGGCGAACAGCTCGTGGTGGCCGTGCTCCTCCGCGAAGAACGCCCGCGCGACGAGCGCCGCATAGGTGTATGCCTGCACTTCGCACATCGCGATCGGACCCTCGGCCAGTCGACCGTCGCGGAACCGCACGGCATCCCACGAGTCCTTCCATCCCTGATTCGCCAAGCCGGTCGGCGTCGTTCGCAGGTACTCGACGTAGCCGTCTCCGTCACGATCGCCGTAGTCGGCGATCCAACGCAGGGCCGCGTCGGCGGCCGGCATCAGCTCGCCGATCCGCTCGTCGTCGACGCCCCACCTTCGAAGCTCGCCGAGAACCATCACGAACAGCGCCGACGCGTCCGCTGTGCCGTAGTACCGCACCCCATCGCAGAACCGCCACGACGCCTGATCGGTGAAGCGGAGTTCATGGAGAATGCGCCCGGGCTGTTCCTCGGTCGTGGGATCGACGACCGATCCCTGAAGGCGCGCGAGTGTTCGGAGTACGCCCAACCCCAAATCGGGTTCGACCGACATCGCCATGTACGACGAGATGAGCGAGTCACGACCGAACAGAGTCATAAACCACGGCGCGCCGGCCGCGATCACCGCGTCGTCGGGATGATCGGGATCCGCGAGGTGGAGCGAGCCGAGATCCTCCGTGCCCCGCACCACCGCCTTGACGAGCACCTCGTCGTCCGAGCGCACTCGAGGCGATGCCGCCCGCCACGCGCCAAGGCGCCGGGCGGGTATCGACGTCGACGGATCGGAGTCGTGGGTGTGACGTGGATCGACGGTGACCCCATCGACGCAACAGACGACCTCGATCCAGAACTCGACCTGGTGCTGGGGAGCCAGATCGATCGTCCACTGGATCACCTCGCCCGCGTCGGTGTGAGTGATCGCGGCGCCAGGTGAAGGCCTCAGTCGCGTCGATCTCGAAACTCCGTGCCGCGAGCCGACGATGAGGGCTTCGGCATCGGTGATCTCATGCGAATCGACGGTACTCACCGTGGCGCGCTGCTCCTTGACCTCGAACAGGTCCGCGAAGTCGGCCTGAGCGAGGAGCGCTACCTTGCACTCGATCGACGTGAGTCCGTGGTTGGTCACGGACACGCGCTCCACCAATCCGCGCCCGACCGCGCGCCGGCGGATCACGACGAGAGGAGCATCGGGACCGTCGTCGGCGCTGACCGATCGACCGTAGAACGTTCCGACGAACAACTCGTCGATCGACCTCCCGAGCGACTCGACCGACTCGCCGTTGACCCACAGCAGCAGTGACGAGAGGAACCGGGTGTCGAGCAACATCAGCCCCTGCGCCGTGCCGCCGCGGATGTCACCGCCGCGTTCGGACAGGCAGAAGGTCGTCTCGTCGACCAGCGTGGCGAGGTCGCCGGGTCCACCGAGGTGAGCGACGCCGCCCTGGTATGTCCACGGGCTGTCGGACGTCATCAGTGATCGACGGCCCGCTCCAGCTCGGCCTTGTTCATCTTCGACCGCCCCGCGATGTTCCTGCGTCGAGCCTCGTTGTACAGCTGATCGCGCGTGCGACCACCGGGTCCGTGGTGCGAACGCAGACCGCCGCGACGCCCCGACGAGATGTCGTCGGTCGAGGCCTTGCTCGATGTCGCTGACTCGCCGGCGCGAGCGCGTTCCTTGTTGACGGTTCGCGCCGCAATCTCCTCGGCCAGGTCATTTCCGCGACCATGCTCCTTCAGACTGTCTTTGATGTGTTCGTACTGACGTTCACGTTTGGCGCTCCAGGCTCTCTGTGGCATCGCATTCCTCCTCGATCGGGCCCCACATCGCGCGCTACCCGCACAGGTCGCTCGACAAACCCTTAGGAAGTCCTCACGCGTTCGATCGTTTGACCGGCGAATCAGAAGGGAACCACTCGTCATGCTCTACTTCCTTTTCATCATCCTCGGAATCATCGCTTTCAGTCTGATCATCTTCGGTCGTCGATAGTCGTCGGCGGAGACCCGCCTTGATCCGGGCGACACCATCGTGATGTACACCGACGGCATCACCGACGTTCGCCCACCGTTCGGGCTCGATCAACGTGCGCTCAACTCGACGATATCGCTGGCCGCCGCCACGCCGGGAACGGCCGAATCGGTCGCGGATCGGCTCGGAGAAGCGGTCACCGAGATCCTGCCCCTGCCCGAGCGGGGCGACGATGTTGCTCTCGTGGTGTTACGCATCGCCGGCTGAACTGGATTCGGACGAGGGCTTGTCACGCGGAGCTGGACTTTTTATCATCAGGTCGTCAGGTCCCTGATAGCAGGGGGACGGTTGCAACTCCTCGCCGCGGACGCGGCGAATCCACAAACCGGGCGCGGAGGCCCCGGCCAACACGGGGAGGTCCTCGGCTTTGGAATCTGGTTTCACAACACGCGTTGTGGTCGGCCCGGAAGGGTGTGTCATCTACGTGAGTGGCGAACTGGACATCGCCACCGCGAGCAAGCTGACGACCGCCGCGGAAACTGCCATCTCGAGCCAGTCCCGGGCGGTTCGCATCGATCTGGCGGAGGTCGACTTCATGGACTCGACGGGACTTTCGGCGATCCTACAAGCGCGTGATCATGCGGTAGATCGCGGACTGCCGTTCTACGTGTCACGTCCTCGCCCGACACCGGCTCGGGTATTCGAGCTGACCGGTATGGCCGAGATACTGACCATCCTCGACGGCGACGAGACAGCTGATCTGCTCGCGAGGTAGGAATCCATCGGGGCACCGTAGGCCAACTCCGTGAACGACGAATTCGACGCGCTGATCGCCAGCACCACACCGGCGATGATCGCGGTCACGACCGCGTCAGGCGGGCAACGCGCCGGTTCGGCGGTCACAGAGGTGACGACCTCGACAATTTCGAGCTGTGCGCGTGGAAGCCAGGACCCGAAGGTGTCCCACTCCTCACGAGATGCCGCAACCGCATGATCGTCGAGCGACCGTCGACGACGCGAACTCACGGCGACCATCTCTGTGTCGTCACCCGACCGATCGAAGTCACGTTCGAGCGCACCGAAGCGGATCGGTATCGACTCGGCGACGCGAGCGCGATCGAGGCCGGCCACCCTCCCGACGAGCGTCGTCGGAACGTCTCTCGTCGCACGAACCGTCCCGTTCCTGAGCCGACAGTCGCCGCGCGACTGCCTGTAGGACTCGATCAGGAGGTCCCCGATGAAACAGCACGCTTCACTCGATCATCCCTTCCATGGTCCAACCGTCGCCGACTGGGCCGTTCTTGGCAGCCGGCTCACCATCGGCCCGGCAGACCAGCCGCCCAGCTCGCCGGCCTGAGCGAACTCGGTGGAGGAGCACTGACCGCGCTCGGGCTGGCGAATCCGCTCGGACCGATCGTGGCCAGAGCAACGACGGCGACTGCCGCGATCGTCGCCCCACCGCGGCAAGGACGGATATGCGAACACAGGCCGTCCCGAGCTGCCGCTGGCCGACTTGGCGGGCCTCGTCACGCTCGGAGCAATCGGTCCCCGACGCCTGAGTCTTGACGGCGCGACGCATCTGCGCGTGCCACCGCCACTCGTCGCGCTTGTCGGCGCCGCAGCGGCGGTCGGCACGACGTGGGCGATCGTCAGCTCGATCCGCACGAAGTCGCAGCGCGATCTCGACAGGGACCGTGTTGGTGATCCCGAAGATCAGCGCACTGCACCGTGGACCCGCCTCAGCGAAAGCGAACGATCGCACGTCCACCAAGTCATGGCGAGCCAACTAGGCCTTCGCCAGCCACCCTGGGCGCGAGGAGGCCGGGCACACCCTTGCGGGCGACCCGGCCTCCTCCCAGCCACGTCAGTTGCTGGAGCTTCTCTTTCACCGAGTCGATCGCGTCCTCGACCTTCTCCTCCGTGCGCTCCGCGACGTTCTTCACCTTGCCGGCCGCGCGATCAGCCTTGCCTTCTGCTTCGACGGATCGATC
>JAYTFP010000081.1:0-3779 GCA_043734285.1 Acidimicrobiaceae bacterium | reverse complement strand
GCGCCGGGGCCCATCGTCTGGATGCTTCGGTGCTTCGGCATTCGCGATCTCATTCTCGGCATCGGCGGTCTGACGTCGCTGAACGCGCCGGATCCCGATCCCAAGTGGATCGCCTACGGCGCCGCGGCCGACACGCTCGATGTCGTCACCGCCGTGGCCTATCGCGAAGAGCTGGGGGCGTTCGGGCTGGCGACGACCATCGGCGTCGCTGCACCCGCGGCGGTCATGGGCTGGAAGGCCACGATCGGTCTTCGACGAGCCGAAGCAGCTGCCTGAGCCCCCGTGCCGCACATCCAGATCGGCCTCGTCCTCGGGGGCCTGTTGGGTGGCCTCGCCATCGGCGTCACCGGCATGGGCGGGGGAGCGCTCCTCGCCCCGATGCTCGTGCTGGTGTTCGGCGTCGACCCGGCGGCCGCGGTCGGCGGTGACCTCGTCACTTCGCTGATCATCAAGCCGGTGGGCGGCGCGGTGCACTTGCGTCAGGGCACCGTTCGACTCGACCTCGCGTGTTGGCTCTGTCTCGGATCAGTGCCCGGCGCGGTGATCGGCGTCTTGATCCTGAAGGCGCTGGGCGACGGGGCGAGCTCGTTCATCAGCGTGGCTTTGGGCGTGACCCTGCTGGTCGCGACGGCGGCGATGGTCTACCGCGACTGGATCAAGCGGCGCCCCGCCGACGCGATCATCGACGAGGATCCGCCCGCGCGGCCAGCGCCCACGGTCGTGCTGGGTCTGTGCGGCGGCATCGTCGTGGGGATGACCTCGGTGGGTTCGGGCTCGCTGATGATCGTCGTGATGACCATGCTCTACCCGTCGCTCTCGCGATCTCGGCTCGTCGGGACCGACCTGGTGCAGGCGATCCCGCTCGTGGGATCTGCCGCGGTCTCACACCTGGTGCTGCTGCACACGGTGAAACTGGCGGTGACCGCCTCGCTGGTCATCGGTGCGCTTCCGGGGGATCTACGTCGGGGCGCGACTGTCGTCCCGGTACGACGGTCGCTGGCTGAGGGTGGTCATCCCACTGCTGTTGGTGGCCAGTGGCGTGAAGCTGCTCGTCGGCTAAGTTCGGTGGCTTGAAACGCTTCCTCGGAAAAGCCCTGCTGCGTCTCGCGGGATGGCGTGTCGTCGGCGAATCACCGACCGTCGGCTGCGTGGTGGTGTGCGCGCCGCACACGTCGAACGTCGACTACCTGCTGATGCTGATGGTGTCGTGGCAGTGTGGCTTCACGCTCTCGTGGCTCGGCAAGACCGAGTTGTTCAAGCCGCCGCTCGGCTGGTTCATGCGGGCGACCGGTGGCATCGCCGTCGACCGCAAGGCCTCGAACGGGCTGGTCGGCCAGCTCGTCGCGGAGTTCAAGCGCGATCCGCAACTCATCCTGGCCATCCCGGCCGAGGGCACGCGCAGCCGCACCGACCACTGGAAGTCGGGCTTCTACCGCATCGCCGAACAGGCGGGCGTGCCCTACGTGCTGGCGTTCATCGACTCCTCGACCAAGACGACCGGCTTCGGCCCGTTCGTCGAGCCCAGCGGCAACCTCACCGCCGACATGGACATCGCACGGGCGTTCTACGCCGACAAGGTCGGTCTCAAGCCGGAGAACTTCGGCGAGATCCGTCTGCGCGAGGAAGACGCCGACACCGACGCCTGATCAGGTCGTCTGGTCGAAGGCGATCGCGAGTCCTTCGAACAGCCAGCGGTCACGCGGGGCGATCGTGCTGCTCAGCGGCGCTCGGCAGCTGAGCGCTTCGAGCGTCTCGAGGCTGTCGCCCTCGAGCACGACCGCGCCGGCGGCACTCTCGTCAGATCGCACCACCACCGAGTCTGCCAGCAGCTCGACTCCGAGGTGCACGTCGGGACTGGTCGTGCGGATCTCGATCGCGCCGATGCGGCCCGACCCGAGACTGGCGGCGTAGGCGGGGCCCAACGCGGCGGCGTAGGTCAGCGCGGCGCCGATCTCGGCGGGCTCTTCGACGACCGGCACGCCGAGAGGGAGGAGGATGTCACGCTCGTGAAGCAGCGCGTCCCACAGTGCGTGCAGCGCGACGCAGCCCATGGCCAGGTGTCCTGCGGGCGTTTCGGCGACCGTGGTCCAGGTCTGGTCGCCCACCCGTGCGGCGGCCTCGGCCAGTGCAGCGTTGGACGCGACGAACGACGCCAGCGTCTCGGCCGGAGGCACGACTCCGGCAGCGGCCACCATCTGCGCGGGTGACGCGACAGGGTCGAATCCGGCGAGGAACCGAGACGGCTTGCCGGCGAGTCCGAGTGCGATCGATGCGGCCCAGAACCCGTTCGTCGAGACGAGATGGGTGACGACGTCCTGAGCCGTCCAGCCGTCGCACCGGCTCGCGGTCGCCCACTGCTCGTCGTCGAGCGTCGCCAAGGTCTCGGCGAGGCGCGCCCGCTGCTGGATCATGAGTGCGAGCGGATCGTCGTCGAATCCGATGATGCGGATGATCGGGTCGTCGCCATACCTCGGGTTCAGTTCCACCACCGAGAATCTACGCGAACGGTGACGCTCCCAATGGAGCGTGCCGCCTCTCGGCGCACACTCAGGCCAGCTCTGCGTCGAGGTCGAGGCGCTCGAGCTTGTCGGGATTGCGCACGACGAAGATCCTGGCGATGCGGTCGCCGTCGATCTCGAAGATGACCACCTGATCGACCTGCCCCTTCGTGTCGCGAACGACCAGGGCCGGCTCGTCGTTGATCCAGCGGGCCTCGATCGAGCCGTCCCACGGGTGACGCGCGATGTGTGAGATGAGGCGCGTGACGCGATGCGTGCCGACGACCGGACGTCGCGCGGCGCGCACGTTCGCGCCACCGTCGGAGATCAGCACCGGCTCGTCGACCAGGTAGCGGGCCATGTCGTCGACGTTGCCGGTCGTGGCCGCCGACATGAAGCGCATCATCAGCTCCTCGGCGGCACCGCGGTCAGCCGACTGTCGGTGCCGCCGAGCCCTGATCGCCTGCCGCGCCCGGCGCACGATCTGCCGGCAGGCCACCTCGCTGCGGTCGACGACAGTGCCCGCGTCGGCACACGACTCGCCGAACACCTCGACGAGCAGGAACACAGCGCGCTCCAGTGGCGACAGTGATTCGAGCAGGACGAGGAACCCGAAGGTCAACGAGTCGGCCATCTCGGCGACGTCCGCGGGGTCGGTCGACTCGGTGCGCGGCATCGTCGAACTCGACGTCATCACCGGTTCGGGGAGCCATGGGCCCACGTAGGTCTCCTTGCGTCGTTCGAGGCCTCGGGTCCTGTCGATCGCCAGTCGTGTGATCGTCGTGGTCCACCAGGCTTCGGGGCTCCCGATGTCGGACCGGTCGTCGCGTTCCCAACGCAGCCAGGTCTCCTGCACCAGATCGTCGGCATCGCTGCGCGAACCCAGCATGCGGTAGGCGATGCCCGCGAGGCGCGGTCGATCCGCCGTGAATCGCGCGAGTAATGCCGCGTCGGTCACGCGGTCGCGACCTCGACGGTGGCTCGCCTCGCGCTCGCGATCGGCGGTACCCGAGTTGCGATCGTCGCGCCTGCGGCCATCGCCGCGGCTCGACCGCTCGCCAGACTCGCGTCGGCCAGCATGCCGACCGGTCCGACCCAGTCGCCGGCGACGAACACGTGCTCGACATCGGGAACCGCGACCGCGGGGCGGCCGGCCAGACCACCACGCTCGGCGATGGGTGTGCCGCCGCTGACCATCATCTTGCGCAGGAACCGGCTCGTCACGATGTCGTCGGGGCGGATCCCCGCACGGCCCGCGAACTGCTCGAGTTCGACGCGGTC
>JAYTFP010000080.1:0-19131 GCA_043734285.1 Acidimicrobiaceae bacterium | reverse complement strand
GCCCCACGAACTTTGGAGGAATAACGCGCCCTGGGGCCGGGAGACTCCAAAGTTCGTCGTCGGGGTTGGAAGGGGCCGCGCCACTACGCTGCCGCCCGTGCCTCTCGACCCCGCTGTCGCCGCCGATCCCGAGCGGTTCATGGCGCTGGCGATCGCCGAGGCCGTCGCGGCAGGTTCAGCGGGCGACATTCCGATCGGCGCGGTTGCAGTGCGTGACGGCCAGGTCATCGCTGCGGCTGGCAATCGACGCCAGCGCGACCATGATCCGACGGCGCACGCCGAGGTCCTCGTGGCCCGCGAGGCGGCGCGCCGCTTGTCGACCTGGCACCTCGAGGATGTGACCGTCGTCGTGACGCTCGAGCCCTGCCCGATGTGCGCCGGCGCGCTGTGGGCGTCGCGCATCGGCGGCCTCGTGTTCGGCGCGGTCGACATGAAGGCCGGCGCGACCGGATCGCTCTACCACCTCGGTTCGGATCCTCGCCTGAACCACGAGTACCCGGTGCTCGGTGGCATCCGCGAAGTGGAGTGCGGCGCACTGCTGACCGACTTCTTCGCCGCCGTGCGCGAGGACCGACGCACCGAATCGACGGATCGGCCTCCGCGCGGCGTTGTGTAACCTCGTCCCCGGAGAGTTGCCAGAGCGGACGAATGGGACGGTCTCGAAAACCGTTGAGGTGCAAGCCTCCGAGGGTTCAAATCCCTCACTCTCCGCCATCGTGATTTCCCGAGAACCCCGGTCGTTCGCGATCGGGGTTCTTGCGTTCCCGCGTGCGGTCAGTCGATCTCGAGATCGAAGACCTCGACCCATCCGTCCGCGGCAAGGGCGACATACAACGCCACGATGCGTCCGAACACGCCGGCGGTAATGAGGACCCGAACGTCAGAACCGGGCAGGGCCGGGATTGTGACCTCCTCGAACCCTGACGCGAGTCGGTCGATGAGGCGAGGCATCTCGTGCAGAAGGAAGTCGGCGGTCGAAGGATCGCCCGCGACCGAGCGTTCACTCGGGAGGAGGGCTTCGAGTCGATCGAAGAACTGGTCCGTCACCCGGACTTCACGACGCGTCACCCGGTTGAGGATGAGCGGCGCTCGGCCGCCAGTCGTTCCGCGGTGGCGATGACTCGATCGCGAAACTGTGATGGCAACTCATCGAGACTCGAGACGATCCGCGCGTCGACCGCTGCTGCCCGTTCGTCGGGCGTCATTGCGTCGAGCTCCGCGGCCGAGATCGGCCGTCGTTCGTGTGCCATCGGGGCCAACGGTAGTCCGACCCACTGACAACCACGAGGGCCCTGCAGGCTTCGGTCAGTGGCTCGCGAGCCAGGTGAGGATCGCCGGCCCGAGGTGGCCCAACTTCTTCTCCGCGAGTGACGCGGCTCCCCCGCCGGTGAGCGCCGATCGCAACGCGTCGATTGCGCCGGGCTGATCGACCAGCCACGCGATCGGACGTTGATGCACCCGGATCGTGAAGGCGATCGCGTCGTCGGCGAGACGGTGGAGCCCCTGGCGCTCGACCCGCAGGAAGGCCCGCTCGCCGACCTCGTCGGCCGATGGTGGATCGAATCGCACCGAGTCGGCTTCGGTGAACGGCTGGCTGAGGCGGGGGTCGTCCCAGAGGTTCCAGTTCGTCCGCCACATCGAACGATCGCGACGCAGACGGTCGGAGAACGACTCGACCAGGCCACCCAACTCGGTGTCGTAGCGCGGCACCGGCGCGTGGATCTCGGCGATCGTGCCGCCTGCCTTCTCGGCCAGCACCCATCGGCTGGGGAAACACAGACACGCCGCGCGCAGCCGCCACGTGTCCTCACGGATCATGAGGCACCAGTCCTCCTGCGTCGATCGGCCACAGCGCTCGATCGCACTGGCACCGTCGACCAACGACGCCCCCATCTCCGCGGCCAGGTGTTCGGCAAGACGCTCGGCCAACTGGGTCGCGGCCGCGTCGGCAACTGGTGTCATCGGATCGAGCACGTAGCGAGCGCGATCCTCCGCGAGCAGCCGCGCCTTCTCGGCGAGCTGCCACTCTCGGTTGGCGTCGGGTTCGAGCCAGGCATCGGACGCCATCGGTCTGAGCGCCATGCGGTGCCGACCCGTCGACCCCTCGAAGCCGAGGTGGGCGGCGACGCTGAGCGATCCGGGATCGGCCTCGGGCGCGCGCATGCGGGCATGGTAATCACGGTCGATCTGTCGCCCGCCGCCCCGCTACGGAACAATGGACGGCCGCCGGCAGTTGGATCGACGGTCCGGATGATCCGAGGAGCAACGCCAACCGATGCACGTCATGTGGCGAATGATGCAGAACGACGCCGAGGCGTTGAAGGGCCAGAAGCTCGAACGCGGGCTGGTGAAGCGCGTGTTCACCTATGCCCGCCCGTACCGGGCGATGCTGGTCGGCTTCGTCGCCGTGATCGTGCTCGAGGCGGTGCTCGGCCTCGCTCCCGCGCTGCTCTTCAAGCGCATCCTCGACGTCGCGATCCCCCATCACGACAACGGCATGCTCACGAAACTCGCCCTCTTCGTGATCGCCGCGTCGATCGGCGGTTCGATCCTCGGCCTCTTCGAGCGCTACTGGTCGTCGCGCATCGGCGAAGGCCTGATCTTCGACCTCCGCTCGCAGTTGTTCGACTACGTGCAGCGCCTGCCGATCTCGTTCTTCACCCGCACCCAGACCGGCGCGCTCGTCAGCCGCCTCAACAACGACGTCATCGGCGCGCAGCGGGCGTTCACCGGCACCCTCGGTGACGTCGTCTCGAACGTCATCACGCTGGCGACGACCCTCGTGGCGATGTTCGCCCTCGAGTGGCGACTCACCATCCTCGCGATCCTGCTGCTGCCGGTCTTCCTCATCCCCGCGAAGCGGGTCGGCCGCAAGCTCGCCGGCATCGCCCGTGAGGGCATGAACCTCAACGCCGGGATGAACAACATCATGACCGAGCGCTTCGGCGTCGCCGGAGCGATGCTGGCGAAAACCTATGGGCGGCCCGACGCCGAGGCCGCCGACTTCTCCGATCGCGCCGCGCAGGTGCGCAACATCGGCGTGCGCAGCGCGATGTACACACGAATCTTCATGTCGATCCTCGGTCTCGTCGGATCGATCGGCGCGGCGGCGGTCTACTGGTTCGGTGGACGCCAGGTCATCAGTGGTTCGATCACTCCCGGCACGCTGGTCGCGTTGTCGGCCCTGGTAGTGCGCATCTACGAGCCGCTCACTTCGCTCACCAACGCCCGCGTCGACGTGATGACCGCGTTCGTCAGCTTCGAGCGGGTCTTCGAGGTGCTCGACACCGAGAATCCGATCCAGGACCGCGCCGAGGCGATCACCCTGCCCGCGCCGGCACGAGGACGCATCGAGCTCGACCACGTGTCGTTCCGCTATCCGATCGCCCACGACACGGTCGCGTCACTCGAGGGCGGCTACGCACCCGAGAGCGAAGGCACGGCCGACGTGCTGTCCGACGTCACCGCGCTGATCGAGCCGGGCCAGATGGTCGCGCTCGTCGGTCCATCGGGCGCAGGCAAGTCGACGTTGTCGTCGCTGCTCCTCCGCTTCTACGACGTCACCGACGGCGCGATCCGCGTCGACGGCCACGACGTCCGCGAGGTGACCCAGCAGTCGTTGCGCGATGCGATCGGCGTCGTCGCGCAAGATCCGCACCTGTTCCACAGCACCGTGGGCGAGAACCTGCGGTACGCGCGCCCGGGCGCAACGGATGAAGAGATCCGCGAGGCCTGCCGTGCCGCGCAGGTCATGGAGGTCATCGACCGGCTGCCCGACGGTTTCGACACCGTCGTCGGCGAGCGCGGCTACCGCCTGTCCGGCGGTGAGAAGCAGCGCCTCGCGATCGCTCGCATGCTCATCAAGGATCCGGCGATCGTGGTCCTCGACGAGGCGACCAGCCACCTCGACAGCGAGAACGAGCAACTCGTCCAGCGGGCGCTCGCCGCGGCCCTCGTCGACCGCACATCGATCGTGATCGCGCACCGCCTGTCGACGATCACCGCGGCCGATCAGATCCTCGTGCTCGACGAGGGTCGCATCGTCCAACGCGGCACGCACGAGTCGCTCCTCGACGCCGGCGGGCTCTACTCCGAGCTCTATCAGACCCTCGTCGGCGCCGACCTCGGCGTCTGAGCCATCAGGCCCTCACCCTCTCCGGCTCAGCCCCTTCTGAAACGCGGCGTCACGAGCGTGAAGGCCTGTGCGCGCTGCGAACGTCCACGGATGCGGATACGGCCCGCCGAGGTCCACTCCTCGGGCTCGCCCGCGTCGAGCACGGTGTCGGCGGTGGCCAATGCGCCGGATCGCTGCTCCTTTGCGAGCTCGCAGAACCGTGACGCGAGGTTCACGACGTCGCCGATCACCGTGTACTCGAAGCGTTCGGGCGTGCCGACGAATCCCGCCAACACCTCGCCCGTCGCGACGCCGATGCCGGCCGGCAGCATGTCGTCGACCCTCGCCAGCTCACGCGGCAGCGCGACCGCAGCGCGGAGCGCCCGAGCCGCGTGGTCGGGATCGTCCTGGGGTGCCCCGAAGAGGCACATCGCCGCGTCGCCCTCGAACTTGTTGATCCATCCGCCCTCGCGGTTGACGACCGCGACGACGACACGGAAGAACCGGTTGAGGAGCGCGACCACCTGCTCGGGCGTGTGGCCTTCGCTGTAGGTCGTGTAGCCCTTCAAGTCGACGAAGAGCACGGTCACGGTGCGTCGCTCGCCGTCGTTGCCGAAGTCGTCAGCCGCTCCCCCGGTTCCGACGGCAGCCAGCGCGGCCTGGCCGACCTGACGTCCGAACATGTCGCGCAACTCCTCGCGCTCGCGCAGGCCGGCGACGAGGTCGTTCACACCCTCGGCGAGTCGCCCGAGTTCGCCGAGATCGTCGACGGGAACATGCACGTCGAGGTCACCCTGCTCGACCTGACGCAGCGCGAGCCGAACGCGATTGAGCGGCCGCGCGACCGACATCGCCGCCGCGCCCATGACCACGCCACCGCCGACGACACCGAGCAGTGCGAGCCAGGCGAGTCGGCCACTGTCGAGGCGCTGATTCGACACCAACGGCGCGAGGCCGATGGCACCGAAGGGCACGCCACTGCCGAGCAGCCACGCGAGCATCAGTCGCGGCAACACGTCGCGACGTCCCTCGGGAAGGTCTGCGTCGACCAGTGCCAGCGCGAAGACCGGACGGAAGTGGCCCTCGAGCAGGAGGTACAACACGGTGCACGTCACCATGCCGGCGAGCGCGACCGCGATCGACGTGCGCGTCGCGTCGACGTTGAGCACACCGAACAGCACAGCGGCGCCGATCCACGACACCCCCGCGGCCAGCGACTCGATCCCAGGCAGCCACATGACCAGCAATCGCTGTCGAGGCGTCGGTGCGACCTCTTCGCGCACCCAGTTCATCGCTCGGTGCAACAGCATCACGTTCATCGGCAGCGCCACCAGCAGGTTCGCGCCGAAGTAGATGCTGAACACCGCGAGATTCAGCTCGTTCTGGTGTCGATCCGTGCCGACCACGAACAGCAGGCGCACGAAGATGCCGACCACCACCACGCCGACGCCGTTCGCGACGACCTGCAACCGCACGACACCTGCCACCGTCGCGCGTTCCTGGGCCGTGCCGCCGTCGCGGTTCGACCAGCGCCAGTCAGGCAAAGGTGCCGCCGTCGACGACGATGACCGAGCCCTGCATGTAGCTGCCCGCGTCGGATGCGAGCAGCAGCGCGGCGCCCACGATCTCGTCGGGCCCCGCGATCCGCTTGGCGATCGTGGCATCGACCACCGCGGCGCGGAACTCGGGGATGGCATAGGTCGCGGCCATCATGTCGGTGTCGAACGGGCCCGGCGCGATCGCGTTGACGCGAACGCCCATCGGTCCCCATTCCTTGGCCATCACGCCGGTCAGGTTCCAGAGGGCGGCCTTGGTCGAGCAGTAGAGCCCGATCTTCGCGCCGCCGCGGAACGCGCCGACGGTGATCATGTTGACGATCGCCGCGTGGGGTGACGCCGAGAGGTGCGGCAAGGCCTTCGCACCGAGCAGCGTCGGGCCGAGCACGTTCACCGCATACGCCTTCTCGAACGCGAGCGGCGTCAGATCGGCGAGCGGCCCGCCCAGCGGATTCGCGGCGTTGTTGACGACGATGTCGATCGCGCCGAACCGCTCGACCGTGGCGGCGACGAGCGCGTCGAGGTCGTCGGGGCGACCGACGTGCGTGGCCACTGCCAGCGCGGAGCCACCGGCCTCTTCGATCTCGCCGGCAACGGCATCGCAGGCGTCCTGTTTGCGGCTGGCGACGACCACCGAGGCGCCCGCAGCGGCGAAACCGAGCGCGATCGCGCGCCCGATCCCGCGGCTGCCCCCGGTGACGATCGCGACCCGTCCGTCGAGGTGAAACTCCGGCATGCCCACGGAGCGCGAGGCTAGAGGGTGCCTACCGTTCCATCACAGTGGCCAGCTCCAGGAGGCTGAACGTGACAACCCCAGTCCGAATACGGGTCGCCGTCGTCGTGATGGGGATCGTGCTCGTGGCCTGCGGCGGCCGTGCTGCCCGCCTCCAGCGCCGTGAGGCCCGACAGGCGACGACGTCCAGCACCACCACCAGCACGCTTCCGGTCACGTCGACCACCGCTGCGCCCGGTGGTGCCACCACCACGACCGTCGCTGGCGGCGCCAATCCGAACGACCCAACGCTCGACGACGACATGAGCCAGCTCGACAAAGACCTGTCCGACCTCGACAACGTGCTGAAGGACAACCAGAACACCCCGGGTGAGTAGCCGCCGGTAGCCTCCGCCGGGTGAACGAGCCGGTCACCTGGACCATCCCCCAGCTCACCGACTGGGTCAACGCGGTGATCACCGAGACCCTCGGTGGCGAGATCTGGGTCGAGGGCGAGATCACCAACCTCCAGCGTTCGGCGAAGGGTCACGTCTACTTCACGCTCATCGAGCCCGGTGCCGACGCGGGCTCGGCGTCGCACACGCTGTCGGTGACGCTGTTCGACTGGCACCGCAAGAACGTCAACAACCACCTGCGCCGCAGCGGTGGTGCGGTGCGGATGGACAACGGTGTGCGCGTGCGCATCCGCGGTGCAGTCGAGATCTACGCGGTCCGCAGCCAACTGCAGCTCAAGATGTCCGGCATCGATCCCGCGTTCACGCTGGGCACGATGGCCGCCGATCGCGACCTGTTGATGCGGGCGCTCGCCGCGGAGGGCCTGCTCGACGCGAACCGTCGCTGTCCGATCCCAGCGATCCCCGAGCGGATCGTGTTGGTCACCAGTCTCGGCAGCGCCGCGTACGCCGACTTCTGCCACGAGATCGAACGGGGCGGGATCGGCCTCGGACTCTTGACCGTCGACGCGCGGGTGCAGGGCGCCGAGGCCACGGTGTCGCTGTGCCACGCGCTGGCGCTCGCGATCGATCGCCAGCCGGATCTCATCGCGCTGGTGCGAGGCGGCGGCGCGGCCACCGATCTCGCCGCGTTCGACCAGGAGATCGTCGTGCGCACCGTGGCGCGCTCCCCCGTCGCCGTGTGGTGCGGGATCGGGCACGAGACCGACCGGACTGTCACCGACGACGTCGTGCACACCTCGTTCAAGACGCCGACCGCATGCGCGACAGCCGTCGTCGAGCACGCACAGCACGGCATCGACGAGCTCGAGGAGCGCTGGTCGCAGGTCTGCGATGCTGCCGCCGACCGTCTCGATGCGACCGAGCGGCGGATCCAGCGCGCCGGCACCCGCACCGCGGGGCGCAGTCGCGACCGCTTCGAGCGGGCCTCGAATCGGCTCGACCACGCCACCCGGACGCTGACGTCGGCCATCCCGCGTCGCCTGAACGACACGGGCCGGCGGCTCGACACGCTTGCTGCCACGGTGCGCGCCTACGACCCCGCCAACGTGCTCGCCCGCGGCTACTCGATCACGCGGGGCACCGACGGGCGGATCGTGCAGGCCGAGTCGCTCGCCGCCGGCGACGAACTCGTGACGGTGCTCGCCGACGGCACCGTGCGAAGTACCGTGCACGGCGTCGACGGGAGTGGACAGTGAGCGGGCACGACGAGCAGACGACCGAGGGCGCCACGATCGGCTACGCCGCGGCCATGGGCGAGCTCGAACAGATCCTCGACCGGCTCGAGGACGACCGCCTCGACATCGATCAACTCGCCGACCAGGTGGCGCGCGCCGCCGATCTGATCGCGGCATGCCGATCACGACTCGACGCGGCACGCCTGCGGGTGAACGAGATCGTCGCCGACCTCGACGACACGGCAGACGAGTAACTGCGATGTCGGAACCCCTCACCCGCGAGGCCATCGTCACAGTGGCCCGGAGATTGATCTCGGAGGTGGGGTTCGATCAGATGTCACTCCGGCGCCTCGCGAAAGAGCTCGGAGTCACCGCTCCCGCGCTGTATGCGCATGTCGACGACAAGGGTGACCTCGTCGCGGCGCTCGCCGAGACGGGCTTCCAGGAGTTGCTCGCGCGCTACGCCGAGCTCGAGACCGACGACCCGCTCGAACGTATGCGCGCCGAGATCGGCGCGTATGTTGCCCAGGCGCTCGACGAGCCGCACATCTTTCGGGTGATGTTCCATTTCCCACCTCACGCCCTGAATGTGCCGGGTGCCGCTATCGAGCTGCCTGCAGCATCCGCCGCCTTCGAGTCAGGTCTCGAGACGGTGACCAGGGCTGTCGCGACGGGGGCGGTCCACCCCGACCGCGACCCGATGATGGTGGCGATGACGCTGTGGACCACCGCCCACGGGCTGGCGACCGTCATGCTGCTCGGCATCCCGGCTGACGCCGCGGGCCGGGCGGCCCTGCAGCGTCACGTGGTCAGCGCCGTGCTGACAGGGCTCGCTGCGCCGCCCGAAGTCTGAGGCGCTCGACGCGTCTGCCTTTCAGCTCGCGTAGTGAGCGAGCGCGTCGCCGACCGACATCGCGACGACGCCGGGCTCGTCGGCCACCGCGGCCAACCACTCGGGGCGTACCACCGCGGCGACGGCGATGGGGTCGACGACCGTCGAGTCGTCGAGCGCGAAGCGCACATAGTTGAGGACGTAGTCGGGCGGACGCAGATCGCGAGCCAGCTCGATGAGCGCGTACGGATCGGGCGCGGCCGTCGACGCCCGACCGAGATCGATGATGATCGGCGAGGACGGCTGCACGCCGCCGCCGGCGAGTCCGGGTCCGTCGCACAGCACCACCCCGTGCACTTCGGCGGGACGTGCTCCGGCGAGCAACAGCGCGACGTAGGCCCCGAGCCCGCGACCGACGACCGTCGCCTCGCCGAGGTGTGAGAGCGCAACATCGGCGTCGCCGAGGAGTAGCTCGGCGGTGTAGCCGCCGCCGACCGGGATCGACGACGCGCCATGACCGGTGAAGTCGACGCCCCAGACCGCGCCCGGCCACTGTTCGAACTGCGCCGGCACGACCATGGGCGTGCGCTCGCCGAGTCCGTGCAACAGCAGGAGCGGTCGCGCCCCGTCGTCGCTTCCGCCATCGCGCAGGCAGTGGAGTGCGAGCGACAGCCGGGCGTGTGTCAGCGTCACCATGTCGGCTCCGCGAGGAGTTCGAGCACCATGTCGGCGATCCGGCGCGGCTGTTCGATGTGGACGAAGTGGCCGACGCCATCGAGGGCCTCGAAGCGACCTCGTGGCGGAAGATAGGTCCACACGTCGGCGGGCCGCGTGCCCCATCCCATGTCCTCGAGTTCGAGGCCCAGCACGCCGAGGAATGGCATGCCCAATGCGGCCACGCGGCGCATCGACCATTCGGGACGCCACGGTCCGAAACCGCCCGGCCGCAGGATGGGATCGAGGCTCCACCGCCAGCCGTCGTCGTCGAGACGCGCGCCGACGGTCACCAGGTAGCGCAGCCACTCGGGAGTGAGGCGCGGATTCATGCGACCCCGCCGCTCGGCCAGTCCCTCGATGGTGCCGGGCTTGCGCTGGCGTTCGCCGAGCGATCGTCGGTGACGCAGCCACGACGCGAGCTCGCCGGCCATCAGCCGTGACCGTTCGTGGTCAGCGACGTCCGGCGCGTTGCGTTGTGACGGCAGGCCGTCGAGGTTCACGAGATGCGACACCCGGTGCGGCAGAGCGTCGGCGAGGTGCAGCGCCAGCGTACCGCCCTTCGAGTGCCCGATGATCGGGATCGCACCGTCGCCGAGGGTGGCGAGCACCGCCGCGCCGTCGCGGGTGTCGGCGTCCCAGCTGTAGAGCGCGGTCCATTCCGAATGGCCGTGGCCGCGTTGATCCCAGCTGACGACGCGGTAGCCGGCCTCGACGAGCATCGGCGCGAACACGTTCAGGGTCTCGGCGAAGTCGAACCCGCCGTGCGCGAACAGGATCGGCGGGGCGTCGATCGCTCCCCACTCGGCGACGGAGATCGCGACTCCGCTCGACGAGACGACGCGCCGGCGATCGGGACGGTGGGCGCCGGTCGGGATCGGCACGTCACCCGCGTCGGACATGGCCGGAATGTACCGCAGGGCGATTGATCGATCGGACGGGCCGGTAGGATCCCAGCGGCGGAGGGAGGACCGATGCGATGTTGAGAATCGTGCTGGCAGACGATCACAGCATCCTCCGCGACGGTCTTCGGCGGGGGCTCACCGATGCGGGAGAAGACGTCGTCGGCGAGGCCGCGAACGGCGAGGAAGCGGTCGAGGTCGCCCGCTCGACACGCCCCGACGTAGTGCTGATGGACCTGTCGATGCCGGTGCTCGACGGGATCGAGGCGACCCGGCGCATCACCGCCGAACTGCCCGACACGCGCGTCGTGGTGCTCAGCATGCACGACGACCCGACGCGCACCCGCGCCGCCATCAACGCCGGTGCGGTCGGTTTCCTGCACAAGGGGGCGACGATCGACGAAGTGGTCTCGACCATCCGACGAGCTGCCGACGGCGCGACCGTGTTGAGCCCCGAACTGGCGATGTCGATGCTCGAGGCCGCGCAGGCCGACGCGGCGCAGGAGCCGATGCTGAGCCAACGGCAGGTTCAGATACTGCAGCTCATCGCCGACGGTCGAACCACCAAACAGGCGGCGCGCGAGGTCGGCATCACCCAGAAGACCGTCCACAACCATCTGAACGCGATCTACCGCCGGCTCGACGCCCAGAGCTTGACGCAGGCGATTCTCAGTGCGGTACGGCTGGGCATCATCGACCTCGTGCCGTAGCCTCGCCCGATGGCTGAGGTGAGCGGGCTGGTCGGTTCGGGGTTCGAAGAAGTGCGCGATGTGTTCGCCGCGAACTTCGACGGTTTGGGCGATGTGGGCGCCTCGTTCTGCGTTTACCGCGAGGGCGAGGCGGTCGTCGATCTCGTCGGCGGCGTGACCGAACAGGGCGGCTCTGACCCCTACACCCGCGACCACCTGCAGCTCATCTTCTCGAGCACCAAGGGTGCAACGGCGATCTGCGCGCACATGCTCGCCGAGCGGGGCGAGCTCGATCTCGATGCGCCGGTGCGCGAGTACTGGCCCGAGTTCGCCGCGAAGGGCAAGGCCGACGTGCCGGTCCGCTGGCTGCTGTGCCACAAGTCAGGGCTCGTCGACGTCGATCGGTCGATGACGCTCGACGAGGCGCTCGACTGGAGCACGGTCACCGCGGCACTCGCCGAATCCGAACCGCTGTGGGAGCCCGGCACGAAGCACGGCTATCACGCGGTCACCTACGGATGGCTCGTCGGCGAGATGGTGCGGCGGGTCAGCGGCAAGACGCTCGGGACGTTCTTCCACGACGAGGTCGCGACGCCACTCGGTCTCGACTTCTGGATCGGGCTGCCCGACGATCAGCACGATCGAGTTGTGCCGCTCGTGCCGATGGGTCCGCCTCCGGGGCTGCAGTTCGGCGAGCCCGGCAGTCCGCAGCCCGGCATGATCGAGATGCTGCAGATGATCATGGGCGCGGACAGTCTGATCGCACGCGCGCTGACCGCTCCGGGCGGCGCGATGACCGATCAAGAGGCGTGGAACACATCCGCGGTGTGGCAGGCCGAGCTCCCTGCCGCCAACGGCATCACCAACGCCGCATCGCTGGCGCGCATGTACGCGGCGACGGTGAGCGATGTCGACGGCGTGCGCCTGCTGTCCGACAAGACCGTCGAGGCCGCCACGGTCCGCCAGACCGAGGGGCCCGACGCGGTGTTGGTCTTCGAGCTGCCGTTCGCCTCTGGATTCATGCTCGACGGACCGATGGTCAAGCTCGGCGGACCTGGTGCGTTCGGGCACTACGGCGCTGGTGGGTCACTCGGGTGTGCCGATGCCGATCACGGCATCGCGTTCGCCTACGTGATGAACAAGATGGAACTCGGCATCGCCGGCGACCCGCGCAGCGCCAGGCTCATCGACGCCGTCTACCGCGCGCTCTGATCCATGGCCGATCCCGTTGCCGAGGCGTCGCGCCGTCGCACGTTCGCCATCATCAGCCACCCCGACGCGGGCAAGACGACGCTGACCGAGAAGTTCCTGCTCTACGGCGGCGCGCTGTCGAACGAAGCGGGTTCGGTCAAGGCCAAGCACGACCGCCGCTCGGCGACGTCGGATTGGATGGCGCTCGAGCAGCAGCGCGGCATCTCAATCACGTCGACCGTGATGCAGTTCCCGTACCGCGATTGCGTCGTGAACCTGCTCGACACGCCGGGGCACCGCGACTTCTCCGAGGACACCTACCGCGTGCTGACTGCAGCTGACGCGGCGATCATGGTGCTCGACGTCGCCAAGGGCATCGAGCCGCAGACGCTCAAGTTGTTCGAGGTGTGCCGCGACCGCGGGCTGCCGCTGATGACGTTCATCAACAAATGGGACCGACCGGGACGCGACGGCCTCGAGCTGCTCGACGAGATCGAGTCGATGATCGGATTGCAGCCGACGCCGGTGACGTGGCCGGTCGGCATCCCCGGCGACTTCCGTGGGGTCATTGACCGTCAGACGGGTGAGTACACGCGCTTCACCCGTGTCGCGCGTGGGTCGACGATCGCGCCCGAGGAGATCGTCGATGCCGAGCGCGCTGCGGCCGAGGAAGGCCCGTCGTGGCAGGTCGCGCTCGACGAGATCGAACTGTTCGAGGCGACCGGCCAGACGCATGACGAGGAGCTGTTCCTCGGCGGGCAGACCACGCCGACGTTCGTCGGTTCGGCGGTGACCAACTTCGGCGTGCGGAAGCTGCTCGACGCAGTGATCGACCTGGTGCCGGCGCCTACCGCCCGACCGACCGTCGGGGGCGAGCCGCGTCCGCTCGAAGCGCCGTTGTCGGGGTTCGTGTTCAAGGTGCAGGCGAACATGGATCCGTCGCACCGCGACCGCATCGCCTTCGTGCGCGTGTGCTCGGGACGATTCGAACGCGGCATGGTCGTGACGCACGGTCGGTCGGCGAAGCCGTTCGCGACCAAGTACGCGCATCAGGTGTTCGGACAGGATCGCGAGACCGTCGAAGAGGCATACCCGGGCGATGTGGTGGGGCTCGTCAACGCGGCGGATCTGCGCGTCGGCGACTCGCTCTTCGAGTCGGTGCCCGTCGAGTTCCCCGCCATTCCGAGCTTCGCGCCCGAGCATTTCGCGATTGCCCGCGTGAAAGACACCGGGCGTTACAAGCAGTTCCGCAAAGGGATCAGCCAGCTCGACGAGGAGGGCGTGGTGCAGGTGTTGCGCGACCCCGACGCGGGCGAATCGGCGCCGGTGCTCGCGGCGGTCGGTCCGATGCAGTTCGAGGTCGTGAGCTATCGCCTCGAGAACGAGTTCGGCGCCGCGATCGAGCTCGCGCCGACCGCGTACCGCGTGTGCCGTCGCACCGACGAGGCAAGTCGGGCGAAGCTGCGGGCGATGCGCGGCGTGGACGTCCTCGAGCGCACCGACGGCACGCTGCTCGCCTTGTTCGAGAGCACCTACTGGCTCGATCGCCTGATCGCGGACGAGCCCGACCTGGTGCTCGAGAAGCTGGTGGCCGAGGGCGATCTGCGTCAGTGAGGGCTGAGGGCACGCGCCGAGAGGCGGCAGGCCCCATCGAGACAGCGCACTGTCGCCGAAGGCGGCGGGTCCGCGAGGCGCGCGACCCCTCCCAGTAGGTTGGCCACCGATGAGCGCGGACCTGATGACGGTGCACGAGCAGCCTGTGAGCGCCGAGACGGACTACCCGAGCAGGGACCGTTTCCGTGAGAGCAGGCGCCAACAACGGGTCGAACGACGCCGTCGGTTCCTCGCCGTGCCCCTGGTGCTCGTCGGGTTCGGCATGGTCGGCGCGGGCGTGTGGAAGCTCACGCAGAACAACGATCTGCCGATCCAGCCGGCCGCCGTGGTGAACGGCACCGAGGTGACGAACACGACGACGTCGGGCCCGCCCACGAGCGACAACAACGGTGACGTCATTCCGACGATCCCGCCGGTGTCCGACCCCTCGACGACACCGACGACTCCGGCAGCGGTGACGACGACCGTGCTGCCGAAGGTGTCGATCCTGCCGCCAGTCACGGTGAAGCGAAAGGTCGTCAAGCGGAAGCCGACGACCACGACCGCCGTCACCGCGACGACGGCTCCGGCAGCCCCGTAGCACCACCGCCGAACGACACCGACCCTCAAAGCCAACGTTTTCGGCACTGAGACGAATGATGAAGGCGCACACGCCCGCGTGCCGATGTACACGGGGATGCACGGTGACGAGGATCCAGAGAGTCACGGCCCGTCACGGGTCATGGCCTTCGCGACCGTCACCCTGATCGCCGTCACGGTGACGTTGCGACTCTGGTTGTGGACCGATCGCCCGTTCACGTGGTGGTTGGTCCCGACGATCTGGGCCCTGTTCCTCGCCGGAGAGCTCGCTCCCGTCTCCATCGAGTTCCGGCGTGAGTCACACACGTTCTCCTTCAGCTCGGTGCCCATCGTCATCGCGTTGTTCTACCTGCCACCGCAATACCTGGCGGGTGCCCGAATGTGCGCGTCGCTGATCGCACTCGGCGTGGTGCATCGCCAGCCGTTGTATCGGCTCGTGAGCAATCTCGCGACTCACCTCGTCGAGGTGGTGGTCGCAGCGGGAATGGCGGCGATCCTCACCGAGCACATCGACATCGGTCCGAAGGGGTGGCTGGTGATCATGACCAGTGTCGTCGTCGGCAACATGTGCGGGGCCATCACCGTCACCGCCGCGATCAGCATCTTCCAGCGGAAGTACGAACCGGCGCTGCTCCGCGGATTGTGGTTGGGCGGCCTGTCGATCCTCATCGACATCGTGCTCGCGTTGCTGATCGTCGCGCTCGCGCGCAGCCACCAGCCGGCGCTGTGGCTGATGGCACCAGTGGTCATCTTCATCATCGTCCTCATGCGCCAGTTCTCGGCTGTCACGGCGCGCCACCAGCACGTGGAACTCCTCTACCAGCTCAACCGCTCCCTCGGCGAGGCCGTGCTCCAAGGCGACGTCATCCCTCGGCTCCTGCGAGAGTCGGTCGACATCCTGCACGCTGAAGCAGCCTGGCTCATCCAGCTGGGGACCGACGGACTCGTCCGACAACTGCACCTCGACCCGTCCGGCGAGGTCGCGGTCCAGACGGCGTCGGCGTTCGATGTCGCCGTCATCGATCAGTTCCGCTCGAGTGACACGACGATCCTGATCCGGGGCGAGGAGGTGTCCCGCGTGGACATCTCCACCATCGGCCACCACGAGGCCATCGCCGCGTCCTTGGCAGTCGATGCCTCTCGCCTCACGGCGTTGGTGGTCGCCGATAGGAGCGGCACCATCCGCTCGTTCGACGAGGCCGACGTCACGTTGCTGACCACGCTGGCCGTGCATGCGGCGGTCGTGCTGCGAAACGTCGACCTGGTCGACTCGTTGCGTGCCGAGAGCGAACGAAACGAGGAGCTGGCAACTCACGACCCGCTCACCGGGCTCCCGAACCGAACCCTCATCCACGCGCACCTCCAGTCGCTGCTCGACCGGGACGAGCGTCTCGCCGTGATGTTGATCGACCTCGATCGGTTCAAGGAGGTCAACGACACGCTGGGTCACCAGAACGGTGACCTCCTCCTCATCGAAGCCGGACGTCGGATGTGTGAGACGGTCGGGGAGGGCGACATGATCGCTCGCCTCGGCGGTGACGAGTTCGCCGTACTCGTGCGCTCCGCGGCCGACGACGCGGAGCTCATCGCGCTCGCAGAAGCCATCCGGACCTCGCTCTGCCAGGTGTACGAGTTGGCGGATGCCGAGATCGAGATCGGAGCGAGCGTCGGTGTCTCCACCGCGACCGCGGGCAGCTCCGACGCGGCCACGATGCTGCGCCAGGCGGACGTCGCCATGTACGCCGCCAAGAACGATCACCTCGGGGTGGAGCTCTACACACCGGCGCGTGACATGCACAGTCGCGAGCGACTCATGCTCGTCGCTCAGCTCAGGAATGCGATCGAGCAGCATCAACTGGCAGTGCATTACCAGCCGCTCGTCGACCTCCAGACCGGATTCGTGACGGGGGCCGAAGCCCTGGTGCGGTGGCCCCGTGAGGGCGCAGAAACGGTCATGCCGGACGAGTTCATCTACGTCGCGGAGAACACCGGGTTGATCCGGCCCCTCACCCAACTCGTGCTGCGCGAGTGCATCTCGCAGGCCGCGAAGTGGTTCAGTCAGGGTCTGGAGATACGCCTGTCGTTGAACCTGTCGCCCCGCAACCTTCTCGAGCCCGACCTCGCCGCGCAGATCGCCGAGTTGTTGCGCGTCGCAAACCTCCCGGCTCGTCTGATCCAACTCGAACTGACCGAGTCCACCGTGATGAGCGACCCAGCGGGCACGATCGGAATCCTGCGACGGCTCCGCGCCACGGGGGTGGGGCTGGCCATCGACGACTTCGGCACCGGCCACTCGTCGCTCGCCTACCTCACTGCGTTGCCCGCCACGGAGCTCAAGATCGACAAGTCATTCGTCGCTGCGATGCTCACCGACCCGGCGTCGCGAACCGTCGTTCGCTCCATCATCGACCTCGGCCGGAACCTCGGCCTCGAGGTGTTGGCCGAAGGGATCGAGACCCCAGACCAGTACGACACACTCCGTGAGATGGGCTGCCATCTCGGGCAGGGCTACCTGTTCAGCCGGGCACTGCCGATCGGCGAGTTCGACGAATGGCTCCTCCGCCAGCAGACCGCCCGGAACGATGCCCCTTCACTCGAGACCACGCGCTGAACTGGTCGATCGACCTATTCAGGATCGGTGGTGACCAGTCGATGCATTTCGGGCAAGTGCATGACGAGCGTTGAATCCCGATCTGTATCTGGTCGCCTGGGTCGGGACGAGCTAGTGGCGAACCCACCGTCGGATGTTTTCGAACTGACGGAGGTTCACATGTCGGGCATTGTCGAAGGATGGCGTTGGGGTCGGGCCGGTCGCACTGCGACCGCCGCGGTGCTCACCGGCGCGATGGGCGCTCTCAGCCTGGTGGGAGTGACGGCAGCCGAAGCGGCGCCGATGCTCGCCGCTGATTCGGCACGGTCGCACGCAGCGCCGAGCGCCAAGCAGTGGCTTTCGTCGGATCACGACGCCTGGGGTGGTGTTCGCAGCCTGTGGTTGAGCGATGTCGCTCGATCCATCAAGGCCGACCAGTTGCCGTCGAATGCCGATGGTCGCGGCGTGGACGTGGCGCTGATCGACACCGGTGTCTCGCCGGTCGCCGGCTTGGATTCGCCCTCCGTCGTTGCCAACGGTCCGGACCTGTCGTTGGACTATCAGGTCGACGCCCCGGCAGGTGTCGACGGCTTCGGGCATGGCACCCACCTCGCCGGCATCATCGCTGGTCGCGATGGCCAGAACCGTGGCGTCGCCCGTGGCGCTCGCATTCTGAACATGAAGGCCGGCGCTGCCGACGGCGCCGTCGACGTTTCCCAGGTGATCGCGTCGATCGACTGGGTCGTGCAGCACAAGAACGACCCGGGCATGAACGTTCGGGCGATCAACCTGTCGTTCGGCACCGAGAGTTCGCAGAGCTATCTCCTCGATCCGCTGACACATGCGGTCGAGTCGGCGTGGCGCAACGGCATCGTCGTTGTGGTTGCCGCGGGCAACAGCGGTGCTGCGCTCACCGACCCGGCGACCGACCCGTTCGTGCTCACCGTCGGCGCTGCGGACATTGGCAGCCCCAGTTTCTCCTACGACGACAAGGTCGCCCCGTTCTCGAGCGTCGGCACCTCTGCACGTCGTGTCGACCTCGTCGCTCCCGGGGTGTCGATCATCAGCAGTCTCGATCCCGAGGCCCTCAACGCCACCGAGCACCCCGAGGCCATCGTCTCGGGCAACTACATCAAGGGCACCGGAACCTCCCAAGCCGCCGCGGTGGTGACCGGAGCGGTCGCGGATCTGCTGAGTGTCCATCCGAACCTGTCGCCCGACCAGGTCAAATCGCTCCTGAAGGCGACGGCCACCAACCTGTGGCAGTCGCCTCAGAGTGCCCAGGGCGCCGGCATGCTGAACATCAACCTGGCCGAAGCGGTCGCACGGTACGGCGGGTTAACGGGTCGGCAGTACTTCCCGAAGTCCATCGGACTCGGCAGCATCGAGGTCGCCCGCGGCGGCAACCACCTGCTCGCCCCCGACGGCACCGACCTCGTGGGTGAGATCGACATCCTCGGCAACCCCTGGACGCCCACCACGTGGGCTCCCCTCTCCACCGCCGGCAACGCCTGGATCGATGGAACCTGGAACGGTGGCGAGCTGACCGGCCTCGGCTGGGCCACCGCCTCTGACAGCGACGGCTCCCCCTTCACCGGCTCCACCTGGCGCGGCTCCACCTGGCGCTCCGAGGCCTGGTCCGGGTCGACCTGGCGCGGCTCGACCTGGCGCGGTTCCACATGGCGTGGCTCGACCTGGCGTGGCTCGACCTGGCGTGGCTCAGGACTCCTCGAGAATCGCCTCAACGACCTGTCCGCACTCTTCGAAGCCGCCCAGAACACCGAAGCTGGCGACGCACCCACCCAGGACGCGATCGACGCAGCACTCGCAGCCATCCACCAGCTCGACGCTCAGGTCGGGACCGACGCCCAGCCGGTCACGGCACCCGAGCCCGGTACCGACTCCCGCGCCTACGGCGCCTAGCAGTCGAGACGAGACTCCAGCACGATCGGGTGCCCTGCCTCCAGAGGGGCAGGGCACCCGACGC
>JAYTFP010000079.1:0-7422 GCA_043734285.1 Acidimicrobiaceae bacterium | reverse complement strand
TCGACCTCGACTATTACCACCGTTTCATGGAGGTGAACCTCCATGGTGCGCTCTACGTGAGCCGGGCTGTCTGGAAGCACATGCGCGCCGTCGGCGGGGGAGCGATCGTCAACCAGAGCTCGACAGCGGCATGGATGGCGGCGGGCTTCTACGCGGTCGCGAAAGCCGGACTCAACTCGATGACGATCAACCTCGCCGCCGAGCTCGCGGGTCGCAACATCCGGGTGAACGCCATCGCCCCCGGCCCGACCGACACCGAGGCCACGCACATCGTCGCCGGCGGCAAGGAGCACACCGACGTGCTGCTCGGCGACGTGATGATCAAGCGAATGGGCACGCCGCGAGATCTCGCGAACATGCTCATCTTCCTGCTCTCCGACGACGCGTCGTGGATCACGGGCCAGATCTTCGCCGTCGACGGCGGCCAGTCGAAGCGGATCTGAGCCGCTGCGTCAGCCCTTTGCGACGAGCGCGAGCTGGCGTGACTGTGCGACCAGGCGGCCGGCGCCGTCCCAGATCTCGCCGTCGGCCTCGAGGAATCCGCCGCTGATGAAACGCGTGCGGAACGCGCACCGCAGCCACCCCGGCTGGGGTCGGCCGCGGATGTGTGCGGTGAGTTCCAACGTGGGCGTCCAGCCGACGGGCAGCTGTGCGTTGAACGTGGTCGGAGGGAACGCGTCGACGGCGCACAGCAGTGCGACCGAGTCGATCGGCTCGTCGTCGCGCAGGCGGAACCACCCGCGCATCTGCGGGGTCCCGCTCGGCTCGCCCTTGTAGAACCCGACATCGTCGGGGTGGATGCGCAGCTCGACCTTGCTCATCAGACTCGGTGGGAGGGGATCGGAGGGGACCATCAGCACGCAGTCGGCCGGATCAGGTACCGCGGGCATCGTCGCGTCGATCAGCTCGGGACCGTCGCTCTCGTCGAGGTCGCCCAGCGTGCCGAGCACCGTGAGCAACGGTCGACCGTCGCCGTCGCGCATGGTGGCGGTCGCCGTCGTGAACCGACGCCCGCCGCGGATGACGTCGGTGTCGATGGTCACGGGGCCGGACCGACCCGGCGTCAGGAAGTGACCGGTGACCGTGATCGGATCTCGCCGCCCGGTCGCCACGGCCAACGCCCGCGCGGCGATCGCCAACATGTAGCCGCCGTGCGCCCTGCCGACGATGTCCCATCCCTCGAGGATCTCGGCCGACCAGCGGCCGTCACCGATCCGCTCGACCGCGGTTGCCTCGGCGAAGCGCTCGCTCACGGCAGCCAGTCCGTTCCGGCCGGAGCCCACACCCGCTCGCGTCGCGCCTGATCCTCGTCGAGCCGCATCGCGTCGTGGAAGAAGGGGTCGAGCTGACTCGGGTACCAGATCCGTCGGTGCTTCTGGTCGCTGATCGGCGGGCTGATGTCGTGCGGTGTCAGGCCGTCACCGAGACCGGAGACGGCCGCCGCCAGGTCGTCGTCACTCATCGCGCAGGCGTAGGGCCGATCCTCGTAGAAAGCGACGCTCGCACCGTCAGCGACCAATCGGCTTCCGGCCGCGGTGACGATCCGGTGGTCGACGTGGTCGCCGATGCCCGCCGGAACGAGGACCGCGTCGGCGTCCCGCGCCCACGACCGGAGCATCCCGATGACTCCGGCGAGTTCGTCAGAGCCCTCGGCGTCGAACGTGGCATCGAGGATCGACTCGGGCGACAGGTCACCGGTGCGCAGGATCGCCTCGCTCGCGCCGCCCACCCGGACGCGGTAACCGAACCGTCGAGCGGCGATTGCCTCCTCGGCACGGCGGATCATCGAGACCAGCGGCGCACGGCGCCGGGTCGGGTAGAACCACACGGTCCAGTTGGTCCGGCTGAACACCACGCCGACCGTCACCTGGTGTCCGGCGAGCCAGCCGTCGATCAGCGATTGGCCCACGCTCAGGGGTGCGTCGTCGAAATGGGGGGACACCACCAGGACGCGCACCGGCTCACAGTACCGGCCGGCGCGCGGCGTGAAATGCCCCGCGAGACCGTTCAGAACGGCGCCCGATGGCACGCGGTTCGCAGTAGGGAGGGGTTGTGCACCTAAGCTGTCACTCGATGAGCTGGTCGATAGGGCTGGCTCGCGTACAAGAGAAGAGAATTAAGTGGCAACAGGAACAGTGAAGTTCTTCAATTCAGAGAAGGGCTTCGGCTTCATCGCACGGGAGCAGGGGGACGACGTGTTCGTTCACTTCTCCAACATCCAGGGGACCGGTTACAAGACCCTCGAAGAGGGCCAGCGCGTCGAGTTCGACGTCGCTCCCGGTCGCAAGGGTGAAGAAGCTCAGAACGTTCGCGTCGTCTGAGCAACACATCAGTGCTCGAGGCCGCCGGCATTCGTGCCGGCGGCTTCATCATGTGATCGGCACTTCGTCGGAGACCCCCCGGTGAGTCGACGCCGTGCCGCGAGGTAAGGAGACAACATGGGCGTGCAACGCACGAGCTTCGAAAAGCTCCAGCGCGACCGGGCCAAGAAGGCCAAAGCGGCGGCGAAGCGCGAGAAGCGCATCGACAAGACGCCGGAGGAATTGTCCGAAGAGGAAGAGGCAGCGGCGATGGCCGCCCTCGCGAATCCCGAAACCGAACTCTCGGCCGCGGATCTACTGATCCTCATCGAGCAGATCCACAAGCAGTTCGACGCCGAAGAGATCGACTTCGAGGAGTTCGAGGAGCGCAAGACAGAGCTTCTCGCGCGCCTGCCGATCGACTAGCCAGTCGAGTCCCGCGCCGTCGTCTCGACGGTGACGTCGAATCGCGCCAGGTCTGCGAGCGCGGCCTCGTGCGCCCGAAGACGGATGTCGAGTTCACGGAGTTTCTCGTCCCAGTCCTTGGGCGCGTGCCGCGACGGATCGAGTTCGGCGGCGACCGCGACGACGCGCCCGACGCTGTCCTCGACCGTGACGACGAGTCGACTGACTTCGCTGAGCCGGCGGAGCCTTCCGCCACGCGGTGAACGGCTCGCGAGGATCACCTCACGGTCGGCCGACGCGGCCAGTTGTTCGATGTCGGCCGCCATCGACTGGACGCGGGTCACCTCCGCGCGTCGACGGCGAGGTTGCGGGACTGCCGCGTGCATCGTCGTGACGGCCGTACGGAGTCGACGGTGCAGGATCGCCGCAGGTGTCGGCGCGACGACCCACCACAGCGGCGCGTCGTTCGGATGGCGGGCGCTCACCTGCGCCGCGACTCGCAACCGGTTGCGAGCGGTGACCACGATGGCCCCGAGCAGGGTCACGACGAGCAACGTCGGGACGATGACCTGCGCGACTGAACCCACGCCGCGATGGTACCCCCGACCTTCGTCAGGTTGACCGGTCGCTCCGGCACCGGTAGGAACGCTCCTGCGATGCGCCGGACCGACGACTCACACTTCGACACCGTCCTCCGCCCGTTCGTCGAGGGGACCCAGCGCCGTGCCCGGTTCTCGATCACGGCGCGACCCCGCGCGGAGCTTCCCGAGGTGGAGGGTCTGCTCGTCGGTGTGGCCGAGGTCGACATCACGCCACCGCCGGGACTGCCCAAGGCGGGGTACTCGGCGAACGCCAACGACGGCAACGGATTCCACACGCGTCTGCGTGCGCGGGTGATGCACGTCCGCCAGGGTCGATCATCGATCGCGATCGTCTGCTGCGATCTGCTTGGCGGCTCGTCGGTGCTCCAGCGTCTCGTCGCGGCGGCAGTCGCCGATCGCACCGACATCGGCCTCGACGGCCTGATGATCGGAGCCACCCACACGCACGCCGGGCCGGGCCAGTTCCTCGGCACCGACTTCTACAACCGGTTCGCGTCGAACCGCAGCGGCTTCGACCCCGCCTGGGCCGAGTTCCTCGTCGAACAGATCGCCGGCGCGGTGATCGAGGCGCACGACACGAGGGTCCCGGGTGTGATGGCCTTCGGCACGACCGAGGTCTGGGGTCTGACGCGCAACCGGTCGCTGCCGCCACATGTGAGCAACGACAGCGTCGACGACAAGCGCACCGAGCCGCAACGCAAGTGGGTCTCGGTCAACCCGCACCTGCAACTGCTCCGCCTCGACTCGACCGAGCCCGACGGATCGCATCGACCGCTCGGGGCGATGGTCGTCTTCAGCGTGCACGGCACCGGCATCTCGATGGGCGCGTCCGAGTACAACGCGGATCTCTGGGCGTATCTCGTCGGCGAGTTGTCGCTCCGGATCGGTGAGTCCCATCCGCCCAGTGGGGCGGCCGCGCGCCGCTGCATCGTCGGCGCGATCGAGGGAACGCACGCCGACGTCGCACCCGCCATTCGTCCCGGCATGGCCGGACACGTCGAGGCGCAACGGGTCGGACGGGGTATCGGCGCCGAGGCCGCCGCGTTGTTCGAACGGATGGAGCGCGACCTTTCGGGCACGGTGACGATCGGGGCGGGCCTCCGCGAGGTCGACCTCGCGGTCTCGTCGTCGATCGACGGCATCGAGCTGCCCGGGCGGCCCGCGGTCGGTGCGGCGCTCGTCGCCGGTGCGCAGGAGAACCTCACGCCCGTGATCCACCGGATCCCGCCGTTTCGGGCCGGCACCCGCAAGCCATGGAGAACCCGTCATCCGCAGGGTGCGAAGTGGGTGCTCGGCACCCGCTGGTTGCAGCCCGTCGTGCTCCCGCTCGCCTCGTTCCCGAGGATCGTGCCGGTGCAGGTGTTCCGCCTGGGCGACGTGATGATGGTCGGTCTGCCATTCGAGATCACTGTCGAGTCGGGCCGCCGCATCGCCGCTGCCGTCGCCGAGCGGATCGTCGGCTCGGGAGTCGACCGCGTCGTCGTGTCATCGGTGGCGAACGAGTACATGGGCTATGTCGCCACTGCCGAGGAGTACGAACTCCAGTGGTACGAGGGCGGTCACACGTTGTACGGCCCCGACACCCAACCCTTCCTCGCGGCGCACGCGGCGCGGCTCGCGGATCAGGTCGTGCAGCAGGGCACCGTCGCGGACGTCGTCGCGGAGCGAAAGTGGGACCTACGAGTCGAGCGCTACCTCCCGCTGCCGCAGAGCACCGCGCCCCGCCGCCTCGTCGTCGAGGAGCCCCGATTCGTCGATCCGACACCGAGTCGCGATGGCTGCTGGGAGTTCGTGTGGCGCGACGCAGCGCCGGGCGACCTCGACTGGCACCGCACGCTCGTGCGCATCGAACAGAGCGACGACGGTGAGCACTGGGAGCCCGCGATCTACCGCGGTCGCGCGGTCGACGACTCGGGCTGGTCGATCGAGGTCACCCACGACGGCCGCGACGCTGTCGGCCATCACTACCGCGCCCGATGGTTCAACCCAGCGTTTCGGGCCGGCCGACAGCACCGGTTCGTCCTGCCCGCGAACGCAGGTCAGCCCGAGACGGCCGGACCCGCCTTCGACTGAGTCGACTCGCTCGCCTCAGCTCGGGCGCCGCACTCGTGCCTCGATCGTCATGTTGTCGAGCGCGTCACGGTCGATCTCGACGCCGAGCCCTGCGCCGGTCGGCACCGCCAGACGACCGTCGATCAGCGTGAACGGCTCGAGGATCAGGTCGCGCTCGTAGAACCGTGCGGACGCCGAGAGATCACCCGGCAGGGTGAACCCGGGAAGCGATGCGAGCGCGACATTGGCGGCCCGGCCGATGCCCGACTCGAGCATCCCGCCGCACCACAGCGGAACCGCCGCGTCACGACAGTGATCGTGGATGCGGACGGCCTCGAGCAGGCCACCGACGCGACCCGGCTTCAGGTTGACGATCGAGCAGGCGCCGAGCGCGAGGGCGTGCCGAGTCGCATCGAGCGAGATCAGGCTCTCGTCGAGGCAGATCGGCGTCGCGAGGCGCTCGGCGAGCGCGGCGTGGCCGGTGAGGTCGTCATCGGCCAGTGGTTGCTCGATCAACAGGAGGCCGAACTCGTCGAGCAACGTCAGGTGATCGGCGTCGGCGAGTTCGTAGGCACCGTTGGCGTCGACCTGGAGGGCGAGCGTCGGGAACTCGGCGCGCACGGCGGCGACCCACTCGATGTCGCGGCCGTGCTCGATCTTGACCTTGACGCGGCGGTAGCCCTCGGCGACGAACCGCGTCACCCTCGCGCACAGCTCGTCGATCGTCGCGTGCAGTCCGATCGCGACGCCCGCGTCGACCATCGCGCGCGTGCCGCCGAGGCGAGTCGCGAGCGACCGGTCGTCGCGCCGGCCCTCGAGGTCGAGCACGGCCATCTCGACCGCAGCCTTGGCCATGCGGTGGCCCGTGATCGCGGCCAGGGCATCGGCGACCGCGTCGGCGGTGAGGTCGCCGGACGCGAGCGCGATCGGAGCGATCACGAGATCGAGTACCTCGAGCGCGCCCGCGGCGCACTCGTCGCTGTACCCCGGCTCGTTGAGGGCGACGCACTCGCCCCAGCCCTCGAACCCGTCATCGGCGACACGCACCACGACCATCTCGCGTCGGGTCATCACACCCGTCGCTGTCACCCACGGCTCGATCAGCGGTAACGCGACGTGTCGCAGTTCGATCTCCGCGAGGTGCACCGTAGGACGCTAGAGCGCGTACTGGCCACCGGCGAGCGACTACAACTTCCGGGTGCTCCAGATCCACGACACCGACCGCGTCCGAGTCTTCACGCTCGACCGCCCCGACTCGCTCAACGCCTTCAACGAGGCGCTCTACGACGCACTCGCGGATGGACTCATCGCCGCGGCGGTCGATCCCGCCGTTGCCGTCGCGGTGATCACCGGGAACGGCCGGGCGTTTTGTGCGGGGACCGACCTGCTCGAGATGGCGGATCGCATCACGAACCCCGATTTCGTGGTCGGCGAGCACGGGTTCCCGGGTCTGCTGACGCAACTCGTCGACTTCCCGAAGCCGCTCATCTGCGCGATCAACGGTCTCGGACTGGGCATCGGCGCGACGATCATCGGATTCTCCGAACTCGTCTTCATGTCGAGCGCTGCGAAGTTGAAGTGCCCGTTCACCAGCCTCGGAGTCGCCCCAGAGGCCGCGTCGAGCTTCATGTTCCCGCGGTTGCTCGGCCACCAACAGGCATCGTGGATGCTCCTCAGCTCCGAGTGGATCAGCGCGCAGGAGGCACTCGACATGGGACTGGTCTTCCGCGTCTGCGACCCCGACGAGCTGATGGAGGTGACGATGCGTCACGCCACGGTGCTCGCCTCGAAGCCGATCAGCTCGCTCGTGACGACGAAGGCCGCGATGACCGCGCCACTGCGTGAACAGATCGCGTCGGCGCGTCAGCGCGAGGACGCCGCATTCGTCGAGCTGATGGGTGGCGCGGCCAACGCCGAGGCGCTCGCCGCGTTCGCAGAGGGCCGCGACCCCGACTTCACGGGTCTCTAGGTGACTGGTGTTGAACGGGGTGTTGTGGCGTTGTGGTTCGGCGTTGTCGGGCTCGTTCGGTGTTGGTGGGAGGCGACGGGGGTGAGCGACGTGG
>JAYTFP010000078.1:0-1889 GCA_043734285.1 Acidimicrobiaceae bacterium | reverse complement strand
GCGTTCCTCGCGGTGGCGTCGAAGAGCGCCGGATTCGTCGCCCTGATCCAGGTCATCTCGTTCGGCTTCAGTTCGCAGTGGACGATCCTGACGCCCGCGATCTTCATCCTGTCGGCGCTCTCGATGACCGTCGGCAACCTGATCGCGCTCCGTCAGACCAACGTCGTGCGCATGCTCGCGTACTCGGGCATCGCCCAGGCCGGCTTCATGCTCGCCCCGTTCGCCGTCATTGCCCGCCCCGCGGTCGCCGGCCAGACCATCTCGGCGGTCGTCGTCTACCTCATCATCTACGCGGCGATGAACCTCGGTGCATTCGCGGTGGTCATGGCCGTTGCCCGCACGACGCGCTCAGCCGAGATCATCTCGTTCGCCGGACTGTTCCACGACGCGCCGGGCCTCACCGTGGTGATGACGATCTTCCTGTCGTCGCTCGTCGGCATCCCGCCGCTCGGCGGCTGGTACGCGAAGTTCGGCATCACCAAGGTGCTGATCGGCTCGCACAGCCGTTGGGGCTACGCCCTCGCGATACTCCTCGCGGTCAACACTGCGATCGCCGCGTTCTACTACCTGAACGTCGCCAAGACGATGTGGTTCGACGACGTCCCCGAGACCGAGTCCGGCGTGGCTCGCAAGATCCCGATTCCGATCTCGCTGCGCTCGGCGCTGGCGATCACGGTGATCGCCACGATCCTGTTCGGTGTGCTCCCGGGCATCCTGAGCGACGCGGCGCAGCACGTCTCGGTCGTCGCCCATCCCTGACCGCGACAGTGCGCGCGACCTGCTGCGGTTCGACGAGTTCGTCGACCGGTGCCTCTACGACGACGAGTCGGGGTTCTATGCCACGTCGGGTGAGGCCGGCGGTCGCTGGGGCGATTTCATCACGAGCCCCGAGGTCGGGCCGCTGTTCGGCGCGGTCGTTGCTCGCTACCTCGACGGGGTCTGGCGCGACCTCGGGTCGCCGGACGAGTTCACCGTCGTCGAGGCCGGCGCGGGTCGCGGCGCGCTCGCGATCGCAGTGCTCGCCGCGGCGCCCGAGTGCGGGGCTGCGTTGCGTTACCGGACAGTCGAGCGCTCCGCGCGGCTGAGGGATCGACAACGCGAGTCGCTCGGCGATCGCGTCGAGATCGCCCCGGTCATGCCGACGGAGCCGATCATCGGCGTCGTGCTCGCCAACGAACTGCTGGACAATCTCGCGCCCCGCGTCGTGCGGCGATCCGGTGACGGATGGAACGAGTGCCACGTCGATGACGGCGCGCGGCGATGGGTCCCGTGTGAGGCACCGCCCGATCCCGTCCCGTCGGGAGCACCATTCGACGGCAACGACGTGCCGTGGTGTGCGCAGGCCCGCGAGTGGACCGAGCAGGCGTTGGCTCTGGTCGAGCGCGGCCGCATCCTCGTCGTCGACTATGGCGTGCAGCGTTCCGCGGAGCTCGCCGGCCGAGGCTGGCTGCGCACCTACCGCGACCACCTCCGCGGCGCTGACCCGCTCGCCGAACCGGGCGCCTACGACATCACGTTCGACGTGCCGTTCGACCAGCTCGCGCCGGGCGCTGCGATCTCGTCGCAGCGCGACTTTCTGCGGCAGTGGGGGATCGACGCGCTGGTCGACGAGGGCAAGGCGGTCTGGGCCGAGCGGGCGCACCTGGGCGACCTCGCCGCCGTGCGGGCACGCAGCCGAGTCAGCGAGGCCGAGGCGCTGCTCGACCCGTCCGGACTCGGCAGCTTCCTCGTCGCCGAGTGGACGATCGGATCTTGATGGTGCGCGGATGCGGCGCCGCCTTCGTCGAATTGAATGTCAGTGGTCGGTGGGATCATGTGATGCATGGAGATGTCGCCTGATGCTGTGATCGCCGAGACCGTCGTACGGCTCGATGCGTTGGCGTTCGAGG
>JAYTFP010000077.1:0-5177 GCA_043734285.1 Acidimicrobiaceae bacterium | reverse complement strand
GGTGAGCGTCGATGATGCCGCGGTCCGGCGCGACGCTGAGCGCGCGGATGAGTGCGTCGCGTCCCGCGGTGGTCACGTCGATCTCGCGCTGGAGTACGGCCTCGGCGATCGCCATGGCCAGGTCGATCGCGGTGGTGGTCAGTTCGGCGAGTCCGGCAGCGTCGCGAGCGGCGAGCGCGTCGACACCGGCGTGCAACGCGCTCACGGCGAGCGCGATCTCGCGGTCGGCGTCGGCCCGTCCGGCCGCATTGCCGACCGAGTAGCCCTCGGCGTAACCCGCCGCGTGGCCGGCCTCACGGGCGCGGTTGCCGGCCCGTTCGATCCTCTCGGAACGGAGCGGGTCAATCCCGGCGACGTCGATCACGGGGAGCTGATCGATGGTCGGGAACGGATGGGTCGTCGCGCCGGTTCGGGTCGTGTCAGTCCTCATCGCCGTCGAGCCCCCGATCGATGACGATGTCGCCCGAGTCCTCGAGCGTGCGGATCGCCTTGACGATGGCGGTGCGCGCCTCGGCGATCTCCTTCGGGCGGACGTTGCTGAGCATCGAGATCTCTTCGGTGAGGTTGTCCGCAGCGCGCGAGCTCATGTTCGAGGTGACCTTGAGACGAACGTTGTCGGCGACACCCTTGAGGGCGGTGGCCAGTCCCTGTGTGTCGACCTGGCGCAGGACCTGTTGCACGGCGCGGTCGTCGAGGTTGACGATGTCCTCGAAGACGAACAGCTTGGCCCGCACCTCTTCGGCCATCTCCGCGTCGACGAGCTCGAGCGCGTCGACCACCGCGCGCTCGACCGATCGCTCCGAACGACCGAGCAGGGCGATGAGGTGGTCGATACCGCCCACGCTGTCCTCGACGACGACGGCGGCGAGCGCCTCGGTCTTGCGGGACAGCGCCCCCTCGATCGCGGCGATCGCCGCGGGGTTCGTCCGGTCCATGGTGGCGATCCGCACCGCGACTTCGCGCTGCACGGTCTCGTCGAGGCCCCCGAGCACTCGGGCCGCGCGCTCGGGCGCGAGATGCGCAAGCACGACGGCGATGGTCTGCGGATGTTCGTCGACGAGGAACGACTGGAGGGTCGGCGCGTCGAGCGGCTCGAGGAACGAGAAGCGTGGGGCGACGACGAGTCGGTCGAGCATCGCCTCGGCATCGCTCTCGCCGACGCACACCTCGAGGAGGCGACGAGCGTAGGGGAGACCGCCTTCGAGCGAACTCCGACGGCTCGTCGCGTTGCGGGCGAAATCCTCGACGACGTGATTGATCGTGCCCGCGTCGAGTTCGTCCATCTGCGTGATCTCGACCAGGACCGCCTCGATGTCGTTGTCGTCGAGCTCGCGGAGCAGCACCGACGCGCGCTCGGCGCCGAGACTCATCATCAACACTGCGACCTTGCGGGCGCCGCTCAGCTCGGTCGCGTCGACGGCCTCGGGTGGCTCGATGGTGGCGGGAGTCGTCGAGGGGCTCATCGCACCGCCTCACGTCGGTCGCCGAGCCACGAGCGCAGCAACTGCGCGACTTCGTCGGGCTGGTTGTCGATGAGCTGGCCGAGGATCTCGCGGCGCTCGTCGTTCGCCGATTCGGCCCGGGTGAGGCCGGCGGTCGACCGCCCGGCAGCGAGCATGGCGAGCTCGTCGTTGCCCGAGATCACCCCGCCGGTGATCGGGTCGATCACGCTCTGACGCGGCGTCGCGGTGATCGTGACCGATCGGTCGGCGAGGTCGAGGTCGGTGCCCCTCGGCAACTCGATCGCGTCGAACCCGTCGGTCGTGCGTCGACGCAGCAACATCACGACGAGGCCGACGATGACGAGCCCGCCGACGCCGCCGGCGAGCATGACCCAGGTGGGCAGGCCGGCTTCCGCGACACTGTGCGCCTTGAGGTCGGCCTGCATCTGCTTCTGCACGGTCTGATCGAACGGAAGGCGGGTAATGGCGATGGTGTCGCCCCGGGCGGGATCGATCCCCGCCGCCGCGCTGACCAGTGCCTTCACCTCTGAGACCTTGTCGGCGGAGAGCGCGCTCTCGTCCAACATCACCGCGACCGACATGCGCTTCACAGCGCCCGGCGCCTGGCTGGTCTGCTCGGTCACCTTGTTGAGCGCGTTGGTGACCTGACGCTCGTTGAGCTGGTAGCCGTTGGCAGACGTGCCGGCGACGGTGGTCGGCGTCCCGGTGGTGCCGAGGACGCCACCGGTCGTGCCCGCACCCGTTCCGCCGTAGGCCTCGGACTTCGTGGTCTCGTTCGTCGACAACGCCTGCCCGGGCACCAGCGTGGTGGGCGCCTCGTAGCTCTCCTTGGTCGACGTGGTGTTCGAGAAGTCGAGGTCGGCGGCGACCGTGGCCTTCGCCTTGCCTGGTCCCACCGCGGCGGCGAGCATCGACTCGATCGCCGAACTGACGCTCGTCTGATAGGCGGCGAGCTCGTCGCCGTGCGACCCGCCACCGAGCGCGGATCCCTGACCGACGCCGGGCGCCGCGAGCACGTTGCCCTCGGCGTCGGCCACCGTCACGTCGGAAGCCGAGAGGCCCTCGATCCCGGAAGCGACGAGGTTGACCACGGCCTGCACCTGGCGCGAGGTGAGCGTCGAGCCCTTCGCGGTCTTGACCATCACCGATGCCGACGCCTTCTGCGCGTCGAGCACGAACGTGTCGCTCTTCGGCAGTGCGAGGTGCACCGAGGCGGCCTGCACGCCGTCGATCGCTTCGATCGTCTTGGCGAGTTCGCCCTCCATTGCCCGCTGGAAGCCGATGCGCTGACCGAACTCCGAGGTGGTCAGGCTCTGGTTGTCGAGGATGCCGTAGCCGACCTTGCCCGACGACGGCATCGCCACGTCGGCGACATCGATGCGGGCCTGGTAGACGACGTCCTTGGGGACCATGATCGTGGCCCCGCCATCCGAGAGCTGGAACGGCGTGCCCTTCGCGTCGAGTTGCTTGGTGATCGCGGCGGCATCGGTCGGGGTCAGCTGCGACATCAGCGGCGCCCAGTCGGTCTGACGGCTGAGCACCGAGAATCCCAAAACGCCGCCGACGACCGCGACGAAAACGATGACCATCCCGAAGCGCTGCGTCCGCGTGAAACCACCGGCCAGCCTCTGGATCTGCTGGCGTGCCGCGGCGACGCTCTCGAGCGGCGTCTTGGCGGCGGGGCCGCCCAGGCCGGGGGTGTTCTCGGTCATCGTCATCAGACCTGCATCCTCATGATGTCGTTGAAGGCCTCAACGGCCTTGTTGCGCACCGCAACGGTGAGCTGGGTGGAGATCTGGGCGTCGGTGGCGGCCAGCATGTAGTCCTCGATGTTCTGCAGCTTCCCGGTCGCCGCGTCGCGGGCGAGCCGGTCGGCGTTGGCCTGCTTGCTCGAGAGGTCATCGAGGTTCTTCGAGATGAGGTCGCCGAAGCTGGCGCCGCGTTCCGACGCCGCGGTCGACGTCGCAGGCGACGCGGCCGGCGTGGTGTTGGCAGGAGTGATCGCGTTCGCGACCGCTGCGCCGATGGGAGGGATGACGGCCATTACTTCCCGATCTCCAGGGCGCGCAGGTAGGCGTCGCGGGCACGTTCGAACACGGTGACGTTCGCCTGATAGGCGCGTTGGGCGATGACCAGGTTGGTCATCTGGTCGATGAGGTTCACCGAGGGACGCCGCACCATGCCCTCGGCATCAGCGAGCGGGCTGTTCGGGTCGTAGACCACGAGGCCGGTCTTGTCGCCGAGCTCGATGCTGCCGACCTCGACGCCCTTGCCGGTGGGCCCGCCCTCGACGGCGTTCGCGACGACGAACTTCTCCTGGTAAGCATCTTCGCTCGTGCGCTTGACGGTGTTGATGTTCGCGACGTTGTCCGACGTCGCGTCGATCCACGTCTTGAAGACGTCCATGCCGGACGCCGCGACGCCGAGGGAGTTGAACATGCTCATGACGTCAGCCGATCACGGTGCGCAGGAGTCGGAACTTGGCGTTGGCGGCCTCGATCAGCAGCTGGTGACGCAGCGCCGTGTCGGTGAGGCTGGTGAGTTCTTTCGCGACGTTGACGTTGTTGCCGTTGGGCAGCGCCGCGTCGGTCGTCGCCGAGAGCTCGGGATGGAACTGCTTCGGGTCGCCGGCCTCGACCGCACGCTCGAGCTGGCTCTCGAAGTCGACCTTGCCGGCGACATAGCCGGGGGTCTCCATGTTGGCGACCGCGTCCTCGGACATCTGCCGACGCAGGTTGAGACCCTGCAGTCCCGCGCTGATCGTGTCCAGCGTGACGTCGCCGATCATGGCGTGCTCACGGATGCTGGCGATCGGCGGTCGACTTCGTCGACAGCGCGCGCTCTCGATGGAGCGTGCCGCCTATCGGCGCACGCTCTGAGGGCGCCACGAAGTGAAAGATCAGCTGTCACCACTGTCCCCTTCACGAGAAAGTGCGGTCGGCCGATCCGTGGCGACAATGTCGAGCTATCCGTTGCTCCGGTAACCATCGGCACCGACGCGGGTGACTTGACAAAGTCAGGCGTCGATTTAGGGGTTGCTCGGAGAACGATCCGATCGACTCACGCCCGGCAGGTCACCCGACCCGGGCCTACCCCACGAACGTGCGCGTCCTACTCCAACGATTCAGAGGGTCGGGATCGACATCGCTTCGACGGTGACCGCGCCCTGGGTGACCTCGGCTCTGCTCAACGGCGACCCATTCTCGGCAATCTGTTTGACTGACGACGTGACCGACGAGCGGGAGCTGATTCTCCGATGGTCCGCGGCGATCCGCGAGATTGAGGTGCTCGAACCGTGGCTGACTGAGTCCAACTGGGATGAACACTACTGGGACGACGTGGCGACCCTGGTTGTGAAGCGCATCGGCCGATCCCGCAGCAAGCGTGCTGGACGACGCGCCCTGGTGGCAGGACTGAAGCAAACGTTTCCCGGCGCAGCCTTCAAGTCTGACAGTGGCCTCTACCGCGACCGGCTGAACGAGCGCATCGACCTCATTGTCGCCGGGGCGCTTGGGCGAGATTCAAGCTGACCCACTTTCCAACTGACCCCGGACGACGCCGTGGCGCGTCGACGCCGTGACCGGGCGCTGAGTCGATGCGAGCCATGCCCGACGAGAATGTCAGTGGTCGGTGGGATCATGTGATGCATGGAGATGTCGCCTGATGCTGTGATCGCCGAGACCGTCGTACGGCTCGATGCGTTGGCGTTCGAGG
>JAYTFP010000076.1:0-1851 GCA_043734285.1 Acidimicrobiaceae bacterium | reverse complement strand
ACTAGGACTCAAAGGTCCAGCCGAGAAGAGTGCTGACCGGCCGACGGCTCCGAACCAGCCTCCCTCAGAGCGAGACGGGATCGCCCCCCATTAGCCGAGATCCGCGCCAGATGATGCAGACTTCGAGCGATGCGCAGCACCTCTCCTCTGGCGGCGATCCTCCTCGTGGCCGCACTGCTCATCGGGTCGAGTTCGTCGACGACGAGCGCGTCCACCCGCGCCGATCACGCGGCGGGGCCGGCGATGACCCCTCCCATGGGGTGGAATTCGTGGAACACCTTCCGCTGCAACATCGACGAGCATCTGATCCAGTCGACCGCCGACGCCATGATGTCGAGCGGCAGGACGCGGCGACGTTCGCGAAATGGGGCATCGATTACCTCAAGTACGACCTGTGCACGCCGAACCTCGACCATCCGGAGCAGGTGAGACGGTTCACGGCCATGCGTGATGCGCTGCGTGCCACCGGGCGCCCCATCGTCTACAGCATCAACCCGAACAGCTTCAGCGCCGACGACTCGGGCTCGGCCAACGACTGGAGTGAGATCGCGAACCAGTGGCGGATCAGCCAGGACATCCAGCCGTTCTGGGACACGAGCGCCAACCGGCCCCTGTTCGGCTGGGGAGTTCTCGACATCCTCGACATCGACGCCGCGCTCTCGGGGCGGGCGGGTCCCGGGCACTGGAACGATCCCGACATGCTGGTGGTCGACGTGGCCATCCTGAACGGCCGCATCCGACTGATGCCCGAGCAGGCCCGCTCGCACCTGACGATGTGGGCCATGACGGCTGCTCCGCTGCTCGCCGGCAACGACGTGCGCTCCATGTCGGCGGAGACGAAGTCGATCCTGCTCAACCGCGACGTGCTCGACATCGATCAGGACGCGCTCGGCCTGCAAGCGGAACGGGTGCAGCACACCGCCGACTTCGACGTGTGGGCGCGACGCCTCGCCGGCGGCGCCAGGGCGGTGGCGCTGTTGAACCGGACCGACAAACCACTCCGCGTCGCGGCGACGACCGAGTCGCTGCATTTGGTCCCCGGCCATCACAGCGCGAAGCACCTCTGGACCGGTGACCGAGTGGCGCTCGGCACGACCATCGAGGCCGATCTGAAGCCGTTCGAGACCGCGTTGTTCCGCACCGACGACGTTCGCACGGCGGATGCGGTGACCGTGCCGTCCGGGCGTGACGTCGCCTCGCCCCGACATCGCCCGGCACCGAGCTCGAGCGCGTGGTGGTGGATCCTGCCGCTGGTCGCGGTCGCGTTCGTTGCGGCCGCGACAGTGATCTGGTCGCGGCGGGGTCGCCGTCCTGAGGCAAGCTGACGCAGATGACGGACGACAGCGACCCGACCCCACCCCTCGCCGATGGCGTCTACGACGGCTTCATCGTCGACGTCGACGAACCCGACGAACCCGGTGGCGCGACCCGCCTGCACATCACGATCATCGCCGGAGAACGCAAGGGCGAGGTGATCGACGTCGCCGCGACGCACCTCGATGCGTCGTTCGTCGACCTGATGGGCGTGCCGGTGACGATCACCGTCGCGGCCGGACAACCGTCGGTGCAGCTCGACAGCTGATCAGACCGCGTCGAGGCGGGCGCATCGACCACGTGCTCGGGCAGATCTGAGGGGCTCGCCGCCGATCAGCGACCAGCGGTGAGACCGCGGTGGATCCAGAACAGGCCTCGGCACGTGATCAAGATGCTGACCAGGATGACTGGCCAGGTGTGCGTGATGATGCCCATCGAGAGGTACCACAGCATGAGTGTCACGCCGATCGCAGTCGAGAAGGAACCGTTGATGATCAGGGCTCGGTTCGCCGATCGGCGGACCGGCGGGTTCGGTGA
>JAYTFP010000075.1:0-4013 GCA_043734285.1 Acidimicrobiaceae bacterium | reverse complement strand
TCTGCAGAAGTCATGGTCATCTTTCGTGTTCCGTTTCTCGCCCCGGAGGAGTGATGAGCCGCTACACGCGGTGTCTCACCTCACCCTGACAGACAGGGGCACCGTTGACTCTCCGCCGGAGAACTCGCTCGCGCGAAGCGGACCAAGGTCCGGGTGTTCGAACCCGTACGCCGCGCCAACAATCGCCTTCGAGTCATACCGACGGCCGTTCGCGATGAGGAAGTACGACCGGCTCGGACCAAACCCGTACTTCGACAAAAACGCGTCCTGCCCAGTGTCGTCGTATTCGCTCAGGGCAGCTTCGACGGCAGCCCGGCTGGTGAGGGCAGCTAAGCCTCTGCGGCCCTCGGCGTTCCCGACCGCGGGAGCGCCATTCTCCACGTCATCCATGGCCGTCATCATTCACTAATCAGCAGGCCAGGCGGACCGAAACGCGCCAATCGTTGCGTCAAAACGCCTCCACTGCGGCGCGACGACGGTCCATTTGTCGCAAAGCGCAAAGGGTCCCGGCCCATCTCGTCCGGCCAAGTTGTTCGCCGCGCTTCTCCTTCGGGCCTCCGCCAAGCGCGTTTCGGTGGATGAGGTGGGCGTCCGACACCCGCTCGTGGTTACGAAGAACGCATCCCGTCGGCCACCGCGTCGGCGACGAGAGCGTCGACGGTGCCGCCCGTGTCGAATCCATAACCGCTCTGCTTCGCGTAGGCCCTGGCCAAGCTCGCGCGACTGTCGTCGCCGGCGCGGGTCCAGAGATCCGCGCAGGTTCTCCACTGCTGACGCGCTCGTGCCGTGTCGCCGAGGCGTTCGGATCGGGCAGCCTCGCGGCCGGCTCGCACCGCGGCGCGGATCGCATCGGCACCGACCGCGACGCGATCGATCGCATGGGCGTCCACGATCTCGACCACGAGGTCGTCAACGACGAGATCGGGCGGGACCACGAGCTCGGCGCGATCGAGCAGCCCGCTACGCGACAGCGGTGCGAGAGCCAGCAAGATCAAGCCCTCGCGACGCAGAACGCGAACCCATCGATCACCCTCACCGCGTGCGACCGTGACCGACAACAAGCCCGGCTGCGTCATCTCGATCTGCTGGAAGTCCTCGTCGAATTCGCGGATCGCAGAGCGCGTCGCGGGCCGCACCGACGACCCGATCGGTGGTGCCGCCACCGCGTCGAAGTCCATCAACAACGACGCCCGACTCACGGCGTAGCGCTCGCTCATCACGGACCGAAGCCCGTCGAGCAGCGAGCGAACCGGCAGACCGCCGTCGCCCGACGCCACCAGGTCGTCGAGCAGCGAGTGCACTCGGCTCGCGGTCTTCGGATCCGCGTCGACCAGCTCACCGAGGTCGTCGTCGGTGACTTCGGTGGCCAGCACGTTGACCGTCATCGACGTCACGCCGCGCAGTCGATCGAGACCGAACGACGTCTCGGGGTCGAAGCGATACACGAACTCGGCACCCGCGCACACCCGCACCAGCGGATCGAGGCCCGGGTCGCCGACCATGTCGACCGCGAGCACGCGGGCGCCGACGTCCATCGCGCCGCGACCTCGTCGGCGCGGCGTGCCGAACGGCGAACCAGACGTCTCGGCCCTCGGATCGTCGGCCTCGAGCCGCATTGGGCGTCCAGCGCGCGCGTGCTCGGGATCGTCGAGCCATGCGGCGATCTCGCCGGCACGCCAACGTCCGATGAGGCTCGCCACCAACTCCGACTCAGCAACGCCCGCCGCCGCAACCGTCAGCTGCACCAACTGGCCGGGACGTGCGTGGTCGACCTCCCACACCGATCCGTCGGGAAACTCGACCGCAGACGATCCCGCGGGGCCGGCCACGGTGCCGATGATGTCGACCATCGCCGCGCCGTCGTCATCACCATCGGGACCTGGCGACCGGCCGACCACGAGGCTTTCGATGTAGAGCGGATCATCCATCGTGGTCACCTCTGGCCAACCGCAGTCGGGCGAACGCCAGCTCGACGCGCGCCAGCACCTTCTCGATGCGACGGGCCCGTGTGCGACGGTTCGGATCGCCGTCGTCGTCGGGGAACAAGTCGCGCTCGCCCGCGAACCACAACGCGGGCCAGCACCGCGCCTGGTCGGGCGTGGCACCCGCCTTCGGCGCGGGCGCGTGATCGGGCACGACGCCCGGGAACATCAGATACACGAGGTACGCGAGCGCCGCAGACGCCAGCCACGGCTCGGCCGGACGTTGCTCGAACACCATGCGCACTTCGTCGCCGGCCAACGGGTCGACCAGTTCGACATCGAGTTCCGCGAACTCACCGAAACCGTCGAGCGGCAGGTCGCGCCCCTGGCTGATGAGTCGCACGACCGAGACGAGCACGGCGCGTCCGTATCCTCCGGGTGACCTCACGTCGAGCGGCGTCGACGATCGCATTCGCTGGAGCATCGACACCGCTGCCGACGCGAGCGCGTCGTCAACCGTTGCGTCACCACCGGGCAACCGGCGCGACGTCACGAGCCGCGCCGCGACGGCGCGGGCATCGGCGGTGCGCAGCCAGTCCAACACGTCGTCGCCCGAGGCGACGCGGGGAGGGGAGCCGGCTTGCTCGGACATCTCCGAAGTCTTCCAGCAGCCACTGACAGTCAGCCGGGGAGCTCGCGTGTCTCATCTCGACGCTTGACAACTCGGTAGGGGTGAACGCAACGAAAGGAACAGCCATGACCGCTGAACAACCCACTCCGAAGACCCCCACCCCCGACGTGCACCTCTACCTGCTGCTCGACCGATCGGGCTCGATGGCCTCGATGGCCGACGACGTGATCGGCGGGTTCAACCGGCTGCTCGCCGACCAGCAGGCCGACGGCGCGGACGCCCGCATGACCCTGGTGCAGTTCGACGGCCAGGACGCCCAGGAGGTGCTCGCCGACGCGGTGCCAATCGCCGAGATGGTCGAGCTCGACCACCAGACGTTCGTGCCACGTGCCTCCACTCCCCTGCTCGATGCCACCGGCATGCTGCTCGGCCGGGCCTCGTCCCGCGCCGCGCAGCGCGCCACCGACGGCCAGGCGCCCGAGGAGATCGTGATCGTCAGCATCACCGACGGCCACGAGAACGCGAGCAGCGAGTACACGCTGGCCGCGGTGAAGCAGCTGATCGCTGCGCACACCCTGGGCGGCTGGACGTTCGTGTTCCTCGGCGCCGCCCTCGACGTCTACGGCGAAGCCGGCGGACTCGGCTACGACCGTCGCTCGGTGCAGTCGTTCTACGCCGATGGTGCGGGTGCGGATGTCGCCTTCGAGTCGCTGTCGCGATCGACGAGCAGCCTGCGCCAGAAGGTGCGCCACCTCGAGTCGTTCGACAAGGGCGACTTCTTCGAGGACGACAAGCCTGCCGAAGACGACCGCAAGGAGCGGGGCGGCAGCTGAGTCCAGTGGCGTGTTCCCGGGGGTTGGCCCTCGGGGACACGCCCTCGTCCTCGCCAATTGGTGCCTCCTACTGCATACACCTACAAGGTGTATGACATGCATGAAGGAGGTACGATGACTGCCATGTCCAGAACAAACATCGACATTGACGACGCGCAGCTCGAGCTGGTGATGCGGCGCTATGGCATCCACACCAAGACCGAGGCAGTCGATCTCAGCCTCCGACATCTGGCCGGTCAACCGCTGACCATCGCGGAGGCTCTCGACATGCGCGGCGCCAATGCGATCCTCGACGTCCCGCCCGACACCGGCCCGTGATCCTCCTCGATACCTCGGCATGGGTCGAGTACGACCGTTCATCCCGCTCGCGAGTCGCTCGCCGTGTGACCGAGCTGATCGAGGCGGGCGGCACCGACATCGCGGCAACAGAGCCCGTGCTCATGGAGGTGCTGGCCGGCGCGCGTGACGAACGCCGCCAGCACGATCTTCGACGGCTCCTGACGTCGTTCAAGTGGATCCCCGCTGACTCGGTTGCTGATTTCGAGGGTGCAGCTCGGGTCTACCGCGCCTGCCGCGCCGCGGGCGTGACCCCGAGAGGGCTCATCGACTGCATGATCGTCAGCATCG
>JAYTFP010000074.1:0-2146 GCA_043734285.1 Acidimicrobiaceae bacterium | reverse complement strand
CGGACAGATCAGCAACATCCACACCAATGCACCACAGGTGAAGGAGCGCACACCGTTGCTCACGATCTCCAAATGTCGCGACCTCGACTACTACGAACGAGAGGTCATCGAGGGCCGCGAGGAGTACCTCTCGGAAGGTGGCCGCGCCACCGGTCGATGGGCCGGCAGCCTCGCCGCCGGCGACGGAGTCAGCGGCGTTGCGGACCGCGAGCAGCTCACCCGGGCTTTCTCCGGCGTCCACCCCGACGGCTTCAAGATGACAGCGCACGACCTCAACGTGGTCGGGTTCGACCTCACTCTGTCACCGTCGAAGTCCGTGTCCCTGATCTGGGCACTCGGCTCCGACAACGACGCACGACAGGTCGAAGAAGCGCTCTACGCGGCGCGAGACGAAGTGGAGCGATATCTCGAATCGACTGCCTGCTTCGTCCGTCGCGGACACGCGGGCGCAGTCGTCGAGCCGGGCACGGGATTCTTCGGGGCGGTCTTCATGCATCGCACCAGCCGCCTCGGTGACCCTGGCATCCATCTCCACTGGACCGTCTTCAACGTCACCGAGGGCCCAGACGGCCGACGCACGGCGCTCGACGGTAGGGCGCTCTACCGGGAGCGCTACGCCGCCGAGGCAGTGTTCCAGGCAACCCTCCGCCGGGAGCTCGTCGTCCGCCTCGGCTTGGTCTTCGACGACATGGACCGGCACGGTGTCGCCGAAGTCGCTGGTGTCAGCGCCGACATGCGACGCGCCTTCTCGCGCCGGCGCACCGAGATCGTCGCCGAGATGAACCGCCTTGGCGTTCACTCGGGCGAGGGCGCGCGCATCGCCACGCTGAACACCCGGAAGCCGAAGCTCACCGGCATCACCGAGGACGAGTTGCGCGCCGAGTGGCGGCAGCGCGCCGGCGATCACCGCTTCGATCTGTCCAACGTCCCTCGAGTTGTGCGGACTCCATCGCTCCGGGTCGACGACAGCGAGCTGTCGGCGATGGTGGTCGAGGAGCACGCCACCTTCGAGCGCCGCGACTCGGTTCGTGCCGCTGCAAGGGCGGCGCGGCAGGGGGCGTCTCTCGACGAGATCATCGATCGGGCGTCGACCTACCGAGACTCCCCTGAGGCGATCGAGGTGGAGACCGGTCGATGGACGACGGAGGCGATCCTCACCGCCGAACGCAGCGTCCTTGCCGTTGCAGTCGGCGATCAGCGCGATGCCTACCGAGCCAACGACCAAGCGGTCGCAAATGCGGTCTCATCACGCCCCTCTCTCAACCGGGAACAGCAGCGAATGGTCGAGCAGCTGTGCCAGTCCGGCCGGCCACTCGATGTCGTTATCGGCCGAGCCGGCGCCGGCAAGACCTTCACGCTCGACGCCGTGCGCGAGGCCTTCGAGAACTCCGACCACCGCGTCATCGGCATCAGCCTCGCTGCACGAGCGGCGAGAGAGCTGCAGTCAGGTGCCGGCATCGCTTCCACGACCGCTCACTCGTTGCACGCCGATCTCGAATCGGGTCGCCGCAAGCTGCGCGCAGGCGATGTTCTGGTGATCGACGAGGCCGGCATGCTCGGCACCGAGCTGATGGCCGACCTCGTCGGCAAGGCGCATAGAGCGGATGCCAAGGTGATCCTCGTCGGCGATCCGAAGCAGCTGCCGTCCATCGAGGCCGGCGGGCTTCTGGCCTCTCTCGCGAACCGGATCGAGATCATCGAACTCGTCGAGAACCGTCGGCAGATCGACCCAGAGGAACGCTTCGTCGCGGCAGCGCTCCGCAAGGGGTTGACCGAGCTGGCGGTACGCCGTCTCGACCAGCACGGCCGGATCACGGTTGCGCACAACAGCGACTCGCTGCGCGACCAGATGGCGCTCGATTGGTGGCAGCTCCACGCCGACGGTCGCGATGCGGTGATGGGCGCCGTCCACCGCAGCGATGTCGAGGACCTGAACAAAAGAGTGCACGCGCTGCTCGAAGCATCCGATCAACTCGGGCCACTTGTCGCAGTGACCGACGATCGCCGGTACTGCGTTGGCGACCGCGTGCTCGGTCTTCGAAACCGATACGACCTCGGCATCCTCAACGGCGACGTCGGCACGATCACCGGAGCCGACGAGCACCGGGTCCACGTCAGCTTCGCCGATGGCCGTGAGGTGCGCCTG
>JAYTFP010000073.1:0-4319 GCA_043734285.1 Acidimicrobiaceae bacterium | reverse complement strand
ATCGCTCAGAGAGGCAGGAAGATGACCGACTGGAGGTTGAACCACATTCGATCATGACCGCCTCTCACGTGTTCTCCCGACGCGCCCTGGCGCTTGCCGCTCTGGCAACCGCCGTGGTCGGCGCGCCACCGGCGATGGCGTCGTCGGTCGAAGACCCGACCACCTCGACGACGAGCTCCACGACCACAGCGGCCACGACGTCGACGACGGTCCCCGCACCTCCTCCGCCGCCGCCCGTCATCCTGCCCACTCCGCCACCGGGCGCGGACGGGCGCTCGCGGGATGGTCGGATCGTCGGCATCTCCGACGCGCTCGCGTCGGTTCCGGCGACCGGCGACGAGACCGAGCGCGCCGCCTCGGAGCACGATCGCATCGCCGCGGGGCTGGCCGACGCACGGCGGCGTATCGACGACGCCGCGAACGAGACCCAACGCCTCGCCGACGAGACCGCCGCGATCGATGAGACGACCCGTCGCGAGTTCGTGCACCACTCGAAGCTCGTGAATGCCCGCGCCGCGCTCGTGTCCGACATGCGCCACCTGGCCGTCGAGCGGTATGTGAACGGGCGGGAAGACGCGCTGCTCCCGCCGTCGGGATTGTCACTCGACGAGTCGATGGACCGTTCGCAGATCGCGACGATGGCCGTCGAGGCGTCGCGTGGGACCGCGGCGGCCGTCGTGCGTGTCGACTCGCAGCTCGCCGAGTCGGATCGTCAGCAGGCATCGCTCGTCGCCCGCCGATCAGACGACGTCACGCGCTCGAAGAGCACCGAGACCGACCGCGCCGCCGCCGAGACCGACGCGTTTCAGTACGCACTCGCGCTGCCGGCAGCGGAACAGACGGCACGCGACGCGCGGCTGCTCGGCTTCGTCGCCGGGAGCGACCTCCCCCTGATCGCGCTCGACGCCTACTGGCGCGCCGCGCTGCGCGAGCGGCTCGTCGATCCCACCTGCGGCCTCACCTGGTGGGCGCTCGCGGGCATCGGCCGGACCGAGTCGAATCACGGACGGCAGGCGGGCGGCATGGCCGGCTCGGGCGGCGTGGCAACCCGGCCGATCATCGGCATCGCGTTGAACGGCAGCGGCGGCACGACCGCGATCCCCGACACCGACCACGGCCTACTCGACGGCGATCCGGTGTGGGACCGTGCCATCGGACCGATGCAGTTCATCCCCGGGACGTGGGCGCACTTCGGCATCGACGTGAGTGGCGACGGCGTCGCCGACCCGCAGAACATCTACGACTCGGCTGCGGCCGCGGCGGTCTACATCTGTCGCTACGGGCCGGGACTCGACGCCGACCCGGGACTGCAACGTGCGTATTACAGCTACAACCACAGCGCGTCCTACGTTGCACTGGTGCTCCAGAGGGCGCACGACTACGAGGCGCTGCCCGTGCCCTCGCTCACGCCGCCGGCCTCACCCCCGGTTGCTCCACCTCCTGGCTGATTGCTGCGCCACACGATCGCTCTGCGCGGCGGGCGGTGCTCCACCGCTGCGGACCAGACGGCCAGATCGAACCCCGCCAAACGTGTGAGCTGGCGGAGCAGGTCGTCGTCGTGACCGACGCCCAACGGCACGAGACATCCACGGGGCGCGTCAGGATCGTCCACCTCGGCGAGCAGCGCGAACGCGTCCGCCCCATCGGCAGTACGAACGGGGGTGCAGACGACCTCGACGTGATCGAGTGATCGCCATCGCGCACCTTCGACGCGACCATCGGCGAGCCGCCGCTCGACACCGTCGAAGTCGATCCGCAGATCCACCGTGGTCGCGGCAGATCTGCGGAGCTTGGCACGCTGACGCGACAGGCGGTACAGGCCGGCAAGGACTCCGACGGCAACCGCTGTGGCAACGAGTTCCGGCACGACCGGACGCTAGTGTGCCGAAGGTCACGCCATCGTCCGTCGCCGACCGACGTCCGCCACTCGGGGAGAACATCCGTGCCTGATCGCCTGTCCCGTCCGCGACGCTCTCCGGTTGGGGCCTGCCGCCTCACGGCACAGGCCCTCCTTCTCCTGGGCGTCATCGCCATGCTCGTCGCCTCGTGCAGCTCGACGTCGAAGGGCGGCGCCACGTCGACGACCGCCGCGAACGGGTCGACCACCAGCGAGGTGCTCGGTGACCCGGTCGAGGGCGGGAGCCTGACCTACGGCATCGAGGCCGAGACCGACGACGGCTGGTGCCTGCCCGAGTCGCAGCTCGCCGCGAGCGGGTTCGTCGTCGCGAACTCGATGTTCGACTCACTGTTCGTGATGGACCAGAACTACGTCCCGCAGCCGTACCTCGCCGAGTCGTACTCGTGGAATCCCGACTTCACCGCGCTGACGATCAAGATCCGGCCCAACATCAAGTTCTCCGACGGATCGCCGCTCACCGCCGAAGTCGTGAAGCTGAACCTCGACGTGACCTACGGCGACGACGCGGCGGTCAAGAAGACCAAGGTCTCGCCGCTGCTGTTCCGCTTCGTCTACCAGGAGGTCGCGAAGGTCGACGTCTCGGGTCCACTGTCGGTCGTCGTGCACACCAAGCGACCGTGGCCGGCGCTCGTGAGCACACTTGCCACCGGGCGCAACGGGATCCTGGGCGAGGCGCAGCTCATGGAGCAGGGCGTGGGCGCCGACGCCAACCCGAATGCCAACAAGAAGTGCCCGAAGAATCCGATCGGCACCGGCCCGTTCCGCATGGTCAAGTGGGACCCGAACGTGTCGATGGAGCTCGAGCGGAACCCGAACTACTGGCGCAAGGACGCCAAGGGTCGTCAGCTGCCGTATCTCGACAAGCTGACGTTCGTCCCCATCCCTTCGAATCCTCAGCGTTACGACGCGCTGCTCGGCAACTCGATCCAGGCGGGTCACTGGAACAACCAGGTGCAGTTCGACGAGATCGCGAAGAATCCGAAGTTCCACCTCGTGCACGACGTCGAGGGCCACCGCGAGGTCTCGTTCGGCATGTTCAATGCCGCGTCACCCGCGCTCTCCGATCCCGAGGTCCGGCGACACCTCATCATGGGCATCGACCCGAAAGAGGTGAACAAGATCAACTCGAAGGGGGTCTGGCACGAGGCCAACGGCCCCTTCGACACGAAAGCCGTCGGCTACCTGCCCGATCCCGGCAAGCCGAGCTACGACCCGGCCGCGGCGAAGACCTTCTTCGCCGGCAAGAACCTGACCTTCCATCTCGACTACACGACCGACCCCACCACGAAGAGCTACGTCGAGGAGATCAAGTCGGAGCTCGCCGACATCGGCGTGACCGTCGAGATCGCCGACAAGAACCAGTCGGCGATCGTCGAGCAGGCGCTCGGCGGCAAGTTCGACATGATGTGGTTCCGACTCCATCCCGGCATCGATCCCGACACGCAGTACGTCTTCTGGAGTTCGAAGTCGCCGGTCGACTTCGGACGTATCAAGGACCCCGAAGTCGACCGCCTGCTCGACGAGGGACGAACGTCGAGTGATCCGGTGGCCCGGAAGAAGATCTACGAGGATCTCAATCGCGCCCTCGCCAAGGGCTCGTACGACCTCTGGAGCTGGAACACCGAGTGGATCGTCGGCTCCGACGTGAACGTCAAGAACCTCACCGGGGCCACCTTCCCCGACAACACGACCAAGACCGCAGGCCTCAACTGGGGTTGGCAGCTCCTCGGAGAGGCGTGGGTCGCGAAGTAGTCGGACACTCGGACGGAGCCGTGGTGTGAGACAGCTCGGAGCGAGGTTCCTACGACTCGTCGTCGTGCTCTTCGCGCTGTCCGTCGTGTCGTTCCTCTCGATACGTGCCATCCCCGGCGACCCCGCGACCACCATCGCCCTCGGGTCCTCCGACCTGCAGGCCAAGATCAAGGAAGTCCGCAAGGACCTCGGCCTCGACCAGCCGCTCGTCGTGCAATACGGACGATGGGCGAACCATCTGCTGCACGGCGATCTCGGCAAGTACTACCGAGCGGCGGGACCCTCACCCGCCGACGAGGTGCGCGGCGCACTTCCGATCTCGCTGATGTTGGTGCTGTATACGCAGATCGTCGCGCTCGCTCTCGCGGTGCCTCTGGGCGCAGTGACCGCGTACCGGGCCGACCGTGCGTTCGACCGGGTCGTGAATGTGGGGGCGTTCCTCGCGTTGTCGATCCCGAGCTTCATCGTCGGCTTCCTGGTCAAGAAGTACCTCGCCCTCGACAACCGGGTGTTCCCCGACAGCGGCTGGGTGCCGATCACCCAGGACATCTGGCAGCACTTCCGTCATGTCGTGCTGCCCGTCCTGACCCTCGTGCTCGCGCAGATCGCGGTGTACTTCCGGCTGCTGCGCAGCGACATGATCGCGACG
>JAYTFP010000072.1:0-9152 GCA_043734285.1 Acidimicrobiaceae bacterium | reverse complement strand
GCTCCGACAAGGAGTCGACCGATCTCGAACTCGCGCTCGATGCGGCACTCGATCGCGCGGATGAACGAATCGTCGTCATCGGCGGTGAGGGTGGTCGGTTCGATCACCTCGTCGGCAATGTCAGCGTGCTCACGTCACCGCGGTTCGCCCACCTCGCCGTCGAGGCGTGGATCGGGCGGGCCTACGCGGCGATCGTGCGAGGCCGATGGTCCGCGGCGCTGCGGCCGGGCGCCTGCCTCTCGGTGTTGCCGTGGGGCGGCGCGGCGACGGTTGCCGCGACCGGTGTGAAGTGGCCGCTCGGCCACGAGCTGCTCGCAGCGGGGACGTCGCGTGGCATCAGCAACGAGGCCCTCGGTGGTGAGGTCGAGATCGAAGTCGATGACGGCCTGGTGATGGTGTTGGTACCCGACTCGGAGGAGTTCACATGAAACGTGCCCATTGGTCCGTCGCCATGCTGGTGATCGCCGGCGTGGCCATGACGGGATGCTCGTCGAAGACTGCGTCGAAAGGCGTGTCGACGTCCTCGTCGACGACCGCGAATTCGAAGGAGACCGGCCCCGTCGTGTTGGTCACCTACGCCGACTACGCGATCGACGAGACCGTCAAGTCGCAGGTCGAGGCATCCATCGGCGCCAAGATCGAGGTACGCATGAACGGCGACGCCGGCGCGGCGCTGTCGAAGGCGATCGTGACGGCCGGCAAGCCCGAGGGCGACGTCTTCTTCGGTGTCGACAACACGTCGATGACCCGCGCGATCGATGCCCGGCTCTTCGATGGCTACACGCCGAATCTCCTCGCTCAGGTTCCTCCGGCGATGGACCTCGACAAGAGCCATCGGATGGTACCGATCGACTCGGGTTCGGTCTGCGTCGACTACGACAAGAAGTGGTTCGCCGACAAGGGCCTCGCCCCACCCACTTCGTTCGACGACCTTGCCGACCCCAAGTACAAGAAGCTGCTGGCGATCGAGAACCCGGTGACATCGTCGCCGGGGTTGGTCTTCTTGATGGCGACGCACGCGAAGTACGGGACGGGCGCGGCGGACTACTGGCGGAAGTTGAAGGCAAACGGTGTGGCCGTGGTCGGCAGCTGGGGCGACGCCTGGAACACCCGGTACACCGTGCACAAGGGCGATCGCCCGCTCGTGATCTCCTACGCGTCGAGCCCGCCGGCCGAGGTGGTCTACGACAACCTCAAGGAGCCGCAGTCGGGTGTGATCGAGAACACCTGTGCGCGGCAGGTCGAGATGGCGGGCGTGCTCCGCGGCGCAGCCCACCCGGTGCTGGCCCGTAAGTTGATCGACGCAATGTTGACCCCGCTGTGGCAGGGCTCACTGCCGACGAGCAACTTCGTCGATCCGATCCGCACCGACGTCGCGATCCCCGATGTGTACAAGCAGTTCGCCGCACATCTGTCCGCGCCGATCTCCATCGACCCGGCCGCGGCCGGAGCGAACCGTGACAAGTGGATCGACGAATGGCGTTCGATCGTCGAGTGACCCGACCGGGGCGACGCGTCGCGGCGTTGGTGACGCTCGCCTTCGTCGCGGTCGCCTATCTCTGGCCGCTCGGCGCCATCGTCGAGCGCAGCCTGCTCGGTGGACCGGGCCTCCAGCGTCTCAGCTGGTCGCTCGTCGGAGCGACGCTCAGCGATGCCCGGCTCGGCCGTCTCCTGCGGTTCACCCTGTGGGAGACGGCCCTGTCGGTGGTCGCGACCCTCGCGGTGGGCCTGCCGCTCGCCTGGGTCATGGGACGGTTCGAGTTCCGCGGCCGTCGGCTGCTGATGACGATGTGCATCGTGCCGTTCGTCCTGCCGACCGTCGTCGTCGGCACGGCGATCGCCTCGCTCGCTCCGTCGGCGTCGATCATCGGAGGGGAGAGCGGGTCGACCAACCTCGCGCTGATCGTCGCCGCGCACGTCTTCCTGAACATCGGGATCGTCGTACGCACCGTCGCCGCGTTCGTCTCGTCGATCGACCCTGCGCTCGAGGCTGCGGCCCGTTCTCTCGGCAGGTCGCGGCTGGGCGCGCTGCGATCGGTCGTCGCGCCGCTGGCCCGCCCAGTGATCGCCGCGGTCGCGTTGATCGTCGCCCTCTTCACGCTCACGTCGTTCGGCATCATCGTCGCACTCGGCGGTGCGTCGCAGGGCACGATCGAGGTCGAGATCTGGTACCAGACGACGCAGCTCCTCCACCTCCCCGCAGCGATGATCCTCACGCTCGCTCAACTGATCGTCGTCGGGCTCCTCGTCGTGACCTACCAGCGCCTGGTCGGCGGGCGGACTCGCGGCGGGGGTGCCGGTCTCGCATCGCGCCGCCGTCCGAGCGGTCGTGAGAAGTGGGCGGTCGTGGGTGCGACGACCATCGTGACGCTGGTGGTCGGCGCGCCGCTGCTCGCGCTCGTGCTGCGGAGCCTCTCGTTCGACGGCCGGTGGACGCTCGACCACTACCGCCACCTCGGCTCGACGTTCGCCGGCACGACCCTGGCGGTCTCGCCGATCGAAGCGCTCCGCAACTCGCTGGTCGCGGGAGCCGTGGCCGGCGTCATCGCACTCGCGGTCGCCGTCCCGGCCGCGGTGGCGAGCGTCGCGGGGGGCCGGCTCGGTCGCTGGGTCGACCGAGCCGTGATGCTGCCGCTCGGCACATCGGCGGCGACGATCGGCTTCGGCTTCCTCGTCGCGTTCAGCGGGCCCCTCCTCGATCTGCGCGGGACGTGGGTCATCGTGCCGATCATCCAGGCGACGGTGGCCGTGCCGATCGTCGTCCGGGCGCTCGTCCCCGCGCTGCACGCCATCCCACCCGCGGTCATCGAGGCAGCGTCGACCTGCGGCGCCGGCCGGGTCCGTCGTGCCGTCGACGTCGTCGCGCCGCTGGTGCGTCGCCCGCTGGTCATGGCGGCCGGGCTGGCGATCGCGGTGTCCCTGGGCGAGTTCGGGGCCACCTCGTTCGTGAGCCGCGCCGACTCGCCGACCGTTCCGATTGCGATCGAACGTCTCGTCCACCGGCCCGGAGCGGCGAACGTGGGCCAGGCGATGGCACTGAGTTGCATCCTCGCCGGCTTGTGCGCCGTGGTGTTCGGCGTGGTCGACCTGATCGCCGAGGGCCGCACGGGCGAGTTCTGAGCGTCTGCTGGCGAAGCCGGCGCTGCCGCAATGCAGGGCGGCGCCGCTAGCGTCGAGAGGGAATGTTGAGGCGCAGCAGGCGTGGCAACCGCGCGCCGGCGCGGATCAGGATCGGGGCGGTCATCGGCATCGCCGCGGCCCTGAGCGGGGGATCGGTGTTCACGAGCGGCCCCGTGGTCGGGGCACAGGGCGGAACGACGACGACCACGTCGACCACGACCACGACGATCGAACCCGAGACCACGACGACCTCGGTCCCCGACGAGACCACGACCTCTGTCCCTGACGAAGTGACGACGCCGACCAACACGATCGTTCCGCCTATCGATCCGACGGCGCCCGCGCTCGACGAGTTCAGCGCCACCGGCGAGGGCGCCAGCACCGACGCGGCCGACCGTTCCACCGGCTATGCCGGACAGCTTCCGTTCGACGTCACGTCGAAGGCCGTGTTGACCGCAGATCTCGGGCTGGCACACCTGGCGTTGCTCGGCACACAACGCCAGCTCGTGCTCGCGCAGCTCGCGGCCCAACAGCTCACCGCCAAGCAGCAGGAACTCGCAGCGCGGGTCGCGCTCAGCGGACTCGGCAGCCGTCAGGCGATCGACGACGCGTTCCATGCCCGCGATCTGCTGCGACGACGAGCCGTCGCCGCCTACGTCGGTACCGCGCCGAGCTTCTTCAGCCTCTTCGGCGTCGTCGACCAGCCGGCCGACTACACGGTGGCACACGAGTACATGCAGCGGATGGCTGACGAACAACGCGGTGCGGTGCAGACGCTCGAGGATGCGCGGAGCAAGTTGAGCGATCAGGACCAGGCACTCGCCGACGAGCAGGCCGCCCTCGCCGGGCGGCTGCAGGCCGCCACCGACCTGGTGGGCCAGACCTCGCGGGTCATGGTCCAACAGCAGGGTGCCGTCGATGCGCTCGAGGCGGGCAGTCACGTCACCGTCGCGGGATTCATGTTCCCGGTCGCCGGTGAGGTGGTGTTCAGCGACGGGTGGGGTGCACCTCGATTGATGGGGACCCCGCAGGCTCACTGGCACGAGGGGTGCGACATCATGGCGCCGCTCGGCCGCGAGCTCGTCGCCGCGGAGGACGGTGTGTTGTCGCGCGTCGGATTCGGCGCCCTGGGCGGCAACTCGGTGTCGGTCACCGGGCTCAGCGGCACGAGGTACTACTACGCGCATCTGTCGGCGTTCGTCCCTGACCTCGTCGAGGGGGCGACGGTGACCGCGGGTCAGCTGATCGGCTACGTCGGGAACACCGGCGATGCCGCGGGTGGTCCGACGCACCTCCACTTCGAGATCCACCCGGGGGGCGGGGCTGCGGTCGATCCCTACCCGCTGCTCCGCGTCACCTACGACGCACGACGCCGAGCGGAACTCGCGTCGCTCGCCCACTGGTAGTCCAGAATGACCGGGTGCTGATCTCCGCGTCGCTCGACACCGAGTTGTCCTGCACCGCGCTGCACGACGTGCTGGCCGATCTCGGCCGTTACCCCGAATGGCTCGAGATCGTGCGCCGAGCCGAGCCGGCCGACCCTGCCGAGGGCGACGTCGGCCCCGCGTGGTTTGTCGACCTGCAGGGCCAGGTCGGACCGTTCCGTCGCTCGAAGCGGCTGCGGATGGTCCGCGAGGTGTCGCGGCGGTGTGAGCGGGTGAGGTTCGACCGACGCGAGGTCGACGGCGCCTCGCACTCCCCGTGGACGTTGTCGGTCGACCTGCACAGCGCGCGCACCGGGGCCACGACGGTCGCGGTCGAGCTGTACTACGGCGGACGGCTCTGGGTGCCGGTGCTCGACCGGGTGCTCCGCGACGAGATCGAGCGCTCGAAGCCCCGCCTGGTCGCGCTCGCAGGCGTGAGCTGATGCGCGTCTGGCCCGGCCAACCAGCGCCGCTGGGCGCGACCTACGACCGATCCGGCACGAACGTCGCGGTGTTCGCCGGCGACGCGGAGCGCGTCGAGCTGTGTCTCTTCGACCCGGGTGGCGCCGAGCACCGAGTCGGGTTGCCCGAGCACGCGGGCGGGGTGTTCCACGGCTACTTCCCCGAGGTCGGCCCGGGCGACCGCTACGGGTTCCGGGTGCGCGGGCCTCGCGGGCCAGGTGGGCGCGCCAATCCGGCCAAGTTGCTCCTCGACCCGTACGCGCGGCGCATCGACGGAACGATGCGATGGGACGAGGCGGTGTTCGACAACGACCTCGAGAGCGCGCCGTTCGTGCCGCGTTCGGTGGTCGTCGACCCGTCGTTCGACTGGCAGGGTGACGCACCACCGCAGGTGCCGTGGCACGACACGGTGCTGTACGAGACGCATGTCCGCGGACTGACCATGACCCATCCCGAGGTCGACCCCGCGCTGCGCGGCACGTACCTCGGCGCCGCGTCGCCGGTGGTGATCGATCATCTGCGCTCACTCGGTGTGACCGCAGTCGAGTTCATGCCCATCCACGCGTCGGTGAGCGAGCGGCACCTCGTCGAGTCGGGTCTGGTCAACTACTGGGGCTACAACTCGATCGGATTCTTCGCACCGCAGTCGGCCTACGGCGGCGACGATCCGGTCGCGGAGTTCCGCGAGATGGTGCGGCGGTTCCACCTCGCCGGCATCGAGGTGATTCTCGACGTGGTCTACAACCACACGGCCGAGGCCGGCGGTGACGGTCCGACGTTGTGCCTGAGGGGATTCGACAACGCCGGCTACTACCGGCTCGATCCCGATGACCCCGAGTACTACGTCGACTACACGGGCTGCGGCAACTCGCTCAACATGCGCCATCCGCACGTGCTGCAGCTCATCATGGACAGCCTGCGGTACTGGATCACCGAGATGCACGTCGATGGCTTCCGCTTCGACCTCGCGGCCGCGCTGGCCCGCGAACTGCACGACGTCGACCGCCTGTCGGCCTTCTTCGACCTGATCCAACAGGACCCCGTGATCAGTCGCGCCAAACTCATCGCCGAGCCGTGGGATCTCGGTGACGGCGGCTACCAGGTCGGCAACTTCCCGCCGCTGTGGAGTGAGTGGAACGGGAGGTACCGCGACACCGTGCGCGACGTGTGGCGGTCCGTTCCGCGCGGGATGGCCGAGTTCGCGGCCCGGGTCAGCGGATCGGCCGACCTGTACGAGGACGACGGTCGTCGCCCCCACGCGAGCATCAACTTCGTGATCGCCCACGACGGGTTCACGCTCGCCGACCTGGTCAGCTACGAGCAGAAGCACAACGAGGCGAACGGCGAGGACAACCGCGACGGCAGCGACGACAACCGATCGTGGAACTGCGGGGTCGAGGGACCGACCGACGATCCCGTGATCGTGGCGCTGCGCCGTCGCCAGCAACGCAACTTCCTGACCACGCTGATGGTCAGCCAGGGCGTGCCGATGCTGTGCGGAGGCGACGAGTTCGGTCGTACCCAGCACGGCATGAACAACTCGTACGCCCAGGACAGTCCCCTGAGTTGGTACGACTGGGCCTCGGCCGACGGCGACCTGCTCGGATGGGTGCGAGCGTTGTCGGAGTTCCGTCGCCGTCATGGCGTCCTACGACGACGCCGATTCCTGAAGGGCGCACCGACCGGGCGTTCACAGCTCGCTGACGTGTCGTGGTTCGGCAGCGACGGGCTTCCTCTCACCGACGACGACTGGCACGACGAGCGTCGTCGGGCGATCGGCTGGCGGCTCGACGGTCATGCGATCGCCGAGACTGACGGCTTCGGCGAGCCGATCCTCGACCAGCATCTCGCGATCGCGATCAACCCGCTCCGCGATGCCGTCGACTTCGTCGTGCCCGGCGGCGACTGGAGGGTCGCGATCGAGACGTCCTCCGCCTTCATCGATCCCGACGGTGGCGGCGAGCTCAGGACGGGCGACCGCCTGCATCTCGACCCGTTCTCGATGGTGGTGCTGGTCGAGCCCAGGCCGTGAAGCGCTGATCGCGGCGCTCGAGCGCCAACGCGACGCCGAAGCATTCGCTGAGGGCGTCAGCGGTGAGGTGTTCGCCGATCGGCCCGGCCGTCAGGATCTCACCGTCGCGGAGCATCAGGACATGGGTGAACGACGGCGGGATCTCCTCGACGTGGTGCGTCACGAGGACGATCGGCACGCGTGATCGCCATGCGACAGCGTCGAGGTCGATCACAAACTGCTCGCGACCGGCGAGGTCGAGGCCCGCGGTGGGTTCGTCGACGACGATCAGCTCGGGTGCGTTGACGACGATGCGTGCGAGTTGCACCCGCTGACGCTCACCGCTCGACAGCGTGCCGAGCCGCCGTTGCGACAACGCCGCGAGTCCGAGTGAGTCGAGTGCGGCGATCGCATCGGCACGGTCGGCGTCGGTGTAGGTGTGCCACCACGGTTCGAGCGCCGCATGGCGAGCGCACATGACGACTTCGGTTGCCGTGAGCGTCGGTCGCAGCAGGTCGAGGAATGCCGCACTGGCGAATCCGATGCGCTCGCGCAGCGCCCGCACGTCGGTGGAGCCGAGCCGTTGGCCGAGGACATCGACGGTTCCCGACGAGGGGTGTTCGTAGAGGGCGGCGATCCGCACCAGCGATGTCTTGCCTGATCCGTTGCGGCCGAGCACCACCCACCGTTCGTCGTCGTCGACCTCCCAGTCGACGCCGCGGAGGATGTGCCGGTCGTCGCGGACGAACGACACGTCGTCGAACCGCAGCGCGACGGCCACCTCAGCCGACCCTGACGGTGCGGCAGGCGAACCAGTCGAGTTCACCCGTGAGATCGTCGCCGACCGCGAGGCAGAGGACGTGCGCGCCAGCGGGCAGTCCCCACGTCGTCGCGTACCCCCGCGATGCTCCGAGCGCCGCGGGGTCGTTCGCGACCACGTCGGGGCGCCACCCATCCGCGGTCACCGAGGTGGTCGCGCCGGTCGTGAAGTCACGCACGGTGATGGTCCGTGGCAACGGGCTGTCGGGATCGAACGCCCACCCCGAGAGCGCCACGCCCGACGACGTCGCCGACATCACGTCGAGCGCCGCGACGGGCGTGCGGTTCGGCACGTACGGCTCGCTCTCGCGCTCGTCGAACGGCTCGATGTGCAGCGACCGTCGCCCACCGTGCTCGTACCCGACAGGACCGTCCCACGCGTGATAGGCGATCCACCGCTCACCGGTGATCGTGGTGAAGAAGCTCATCCCGCCTGGTCCCGCGACCGACCCCTTCGCCGCGAGGAACGGCTTCGCCGTCGTGGTCTTCACGCACGGTCCGAGGGGCGTGGTGCAACTGAGGTAGCCCGTCGCGTAACTGCGCGTGGCCCAGTTGTTGGCGGAGTAGTAGAGCTGGAAGCCTGAGCCGACCGCGGTCATCGCGGGGTTCTCGACCTGCGAGCCCTCCCACGGTTGGTCCGGCTTCGTGAGGCGCCGCGGCGAACCGACCATGTCGAGTCCCGACGAGTCGAGCGCCGCGCCGACGATGTAGTGCGGCGACGTGTCGTCGGCCCAGTAGAGGTACTGCGATCCGTCGGGCGCCTGGAACGGGTACGGATCGATCACGTGCGTGCTGCCGAGGTTCTGGCAGAGGAACGGGTCGTCGCCGACCGGCAGGTAGGGTCCGCCGGGGCTCGACGAGATGGCCCGGTCGATGCAGTGCGTGTCACCCAACACCGCCGCGTACCAGAGCACGTATCGACCGTCGGTGTAGGTCGCCGATGGTGCCCACACGTCGAAGCCCGCCGCCCACTCGGGAAGATGGGGGAGGGCGTCGGTGACCGGCGACCAGTTGACGAGGTCGGTCGACGTGCGCACCGGCACGTGCCCCTCGGCCGTGTTCGTCGTGAACAGGTAGTAGGTGTTGCCGACCCGCATGAGGTGCGGATCCGCGGCGTCGAACGTGCTCACCGGCGCACGCAGCGCGGACGGTTGGCAGCCGGCGACGACCATCACTGTCGCCAGCAACGTGGCCGAGAACCATCCCCGTCGTCGCGCACGGCTCGTCACAGGCACCGCAGAGTACTGCGGCCGCCGTCCATCTGATCGCGGGGGTACCGGCCACTACGCTCGCGATGGAGCGTGCGCCGAGAGGCG
>JAYTFP010000071.1:0-10977 GCA_043734285.1 Acidimicrobiaceae bacterium | reverse complement strand
ACACGCCCTACGGCATCATGATCTGGACGTCCTACACCGGCACCTCGCTGACGGTGCAGCTGTGGTCGACCAAGTACATCGTCGGCGCGCAGACGGCGTCCAACAAGACCTCGGGCTGCGGCCCGGTCACCGTCACCCGCACGAGGACGTGGTTGTCCGACCTGCACACCGCGACCGACACGTTCCGCGCCGATTACAACTGCAATCCCCCGAAGCATCCATAGGAACGGGCTTCTGGCGGTCGCCTACGATTCGCGACAGACCGACTCGAAGGAAGCCATGAACGAAGAAATGCGGTACGAGAACCGGATGAGCGACGCCGACGCTCTGATGTGGAACATCGAGAAGGATCCAGCCCTGCGGTCCACTATCACGACTGTCTTCATCTTCGACCGGACCATCGACCGCGACCTGCTGAAGCACCGATTCGAGCGTCTCTCGAGAGTGATTCCCCGGCTCCGCCAGCGCGTCCGCTCGAACATGCTGTCGATGGCGCCGCCGAGGTGGGAGACCGACCCCAACTTCGACCTCCACTTCCACCTGTGGTGGGTGCGCGCTCCCGGCAAGGGTTCGATGCGCGACCTGCTCTCGATCGCTGAGCCGGTCGCGATGTCGGGCTTCGACCGGGCCCGCCCGCTGTGGCGCGCTGTCGTCGTCGAAGGCCTGCCGAACAAGCGATCCGCCCTCATCATGAAGGTGCACCACGCGATCACCGACGGCGTGGGCGGGATGAAGCTCCAACTCGAGTTGCTCGACATCGAGCCGAACGCACCCGAGCGCGAGATGCCGCCGCGACCCGCCATCCACGTGCTCAGCCAGCCCGAGCGCTTCGCGGACGCGTTCGATCACCAGACGCGCCATCAACTCGGGCTCCTGCGCCGCGCCGCGTCGGGACTCGCGGGCACGGTCTCGCACGCGGTCACCGATCCGCTCGGCACGTTCAACTCGACGAGCGAGATGGCGGCGTCGGTCGGCCGTGCGCTGCGGCCGACGACCCACCCGCTCAGCCCGCTCATGACGGGTCGGTCGCTGTCGAGCCGTTTCGACGTGATGACGGTGCCGATGGATCTCGCCAAGAAGGCCGCGAAGAAGGGCGGCGGCAAGCTGAACGATGCGTTCGTCGGAGGTGTGGCGCGCGGCCTGTACCGGTATCACCTGGCGCACGGCATCGACATCGCCGAGCTGCGCATGGCGATCCCGATCAGCGTGCGTTCCGAGGAGAACGAGAACCTCGCCGGCAATGCCTTCGTGCCGGCCCGTGTCGAGGTGCCGATCGATGCCGTCGATCCCATCGAGACGATGCAACAGGTGCGGACGATCGTCGAGGGCGCGCGGGACGAGCCGGCGAACAACCTCGTCGAGCCGCTCTCGAACATGTTGAACCGCCTGCCCACCACCGCGGTCACGGCACTGTTCGGCAGCATGGTGAAGGCCGTCGACTTCACGACGTCGAACGTGCCCGGTGCCCCGTTCGACGTGTACTTCGCCGGAGCACGGATGGAGGCGCAGTTCCCGTTCGGCCCCATCGCCGGCGCCGCGCTGAACATCACCCTCCTGAGCTACCGCAACGATCTCAACATCGGGATCAACTCCGACCCCGCGGCGGTGCCCGATCCGGCGGTGCTCGTCGAGTGCCTCGAGGCCGGCTTCGCCGAGATTCTCGCTCTCGCCTGAGGCCATTAGCGTGACGGCGTGACCAACGTCGACGTCGTGGTGATCGGAGCCGGCCCGGCCGGGTCTGCCGCCGCGATCGAGCTGGCGAGAGCCGGTCGGTCGGTGGTGATGATCGACAAGGCAGTCTTTCCGCGCGACAAGATCTGCGGCGACGGCCTGACGATCGGGGCGCTTCGTCATCTCGACGAGCTCGGTCTCGATCATCAGCGAATCGTCTCGTGGCAGACGGTCGACGACGCCGTGCTCCGCGCACCCTCAGGCCATGAGTTCGGCTTCGGGCTCACGAAGGAAGGCCGTCCGCTCGCCGCCGTCGCCACGCGGTTCGATCTCGACGCGGCGCTCGTCGAGGCGGCGATCAAGCAAGGGGTCGATGTTCGGCAGGGTCACGCCGTCGCAGCCGTCGCTCACACCTCCGGCGGCGTGCGTGTGTCGGCGGCCGGGCTCGACCCCTTCGACGCGCGGTTCGCGATCGCGGCCGACGGCATGTGGTCACCGACGCGCAAGCTGCTCGGCCTGGCGACCGAGGGATACCGCGGCGAGTGGCATGCGTTCCGTCAATACTTCGACGACGTGGGCCCACACGCGCGGCGTCTCTACGTGTCGTTCGAGGCCGACCTGCTCCCCGGCTACTTCTGGTCGTTCCCCCTCGCCGACGGCCGCGCCAACGTGGGGTTCGGCATCCGCCGCGGAGTGACGCAGGTACGGGACATGAAGGCGCTCTGGGTCGACCTGCTCGCGCGTCCGCACATCGTCGAGCTGCTCGGGCCGCACGCGACACCATCCGAATCGCACCGCGCCTGGCCCATCCCCGCCCGCGTCGACACGATCAGTGCCGCGTCGAGGCGGGTGCTGTTCGTCGGCGACGCCGTCGCCGCGTGCGACACGATGACCGGCGAGGGCATCGGCCAAGCGCTGCAGACCGGACGTCTCGCCGTCGCGACGATGCTCGACGGGTGGAACGAGCCCGATCGCGTGGGAACCGACTACCGCCGAGCGCTCGACCGCGACATGGTCGGCGATCACAAGATGTCGGCGCTGCTCGTCAAGGGACTCAGCACCCGGCGCGGCGCGAACATCTCGATCCGTATCGCCGGACTCAGCGGTTGGACGCGACGGAACTTCGGTCGCTGGCTGTTCGAGGACTACCCACGTGCGTTGGTGGCCACGCCGCGCCGATGGCGGCGGGGCGTGCTCAGCCGACCGGGTTTCGACGGCTGAACCCATCAGGGGAGCAGCCGGGGGCCGAACGGCTCTTTGCTCTTGTCGGTGTGTCGGCCCTTGCGCGACCACGGCCCGAATCGCGGCATGTCGCTGAAGGGGATCTTCCACTTGATGAGCGGGCCGATCGACAGGTAGTTGACGGTCTGCGTGATGAAGAAGTTCACCGAGTGGTGCCACATGATCGAGGGCACGTTCTCGTAGCCCACGAACCCGTAGCCGCACTTCATCTTCGACGTCGCGGGGTCGTGCAGGACGGAGAAGAAGTAGTCGGCCATCGTGAAGGCGACGCCCGACTTGCGGTACTCGCGCTCGACGAACAGGTCGAACATGAAGAACTCGTCGTCGGCGAGACGCAGTCGCGGGATACCGCTGAAGAGTGCCTTCTCGGTGCCAACCGTCTGCCAGATACGGCCGATGGGCACTCCGTCGTCGAGTGCGACGATGATGTTCCAACGTCCCTCGGCGATGGCCTTACGGGCGATTCTGAGGTGGCGTTTCGACGTGCAGATCTTCGGCAGGATCGGATGGTCTGGCGTGCGGATGTCGATCATCTCGTAGCTGTCGTCGGGGTCGGCGACCGGGCTGGGCTGCGGCCGCACGTACACGACGAAGGCCGACTGCACGAAGGGCTTCCATGCTTTGAACTTGCGCTTGAGACCGTCGACAGATGCCATGGGGTGTCACTTTACGCAGAGGCGGCCGCCTGATCTGTAGATCATGCGACACGGGCCAGGGCCTTTGCGCCCATCGCCCTCACCTCGTCGAATGACGCTCGGTCGCCGAGCGCCAGACCGACCGCACCCCCGACCAAGCCGGCGATCGCGATCAGTGCCAGGGAGGTGAATCCCGTCTGTGTCGCCAGCCGTACCGGAAGTGCCACGGCGAGCATGCCGAGCGATGCCACCGCGGCCGGCCGGAGTGCCGCGAGACTTTGCGCCCAGGTGGTCTCGATCAGCCGGTTCGCGACGTAGATGCGGAAGACCGAATACGGGACGATCACGACGACGTGGACGATCGCGACGGCGATGATCCCGCGGTGGACGAAGAGCAGGAATCCACCGATGAGGATCGGCGTGCCCACGAGGTTGAAGTACAGGCCGAGCCGCGGCTTGCCGATGGCGGCGTAGAGATCGCCCGAGGCGTAGCCGACGGCGACGAACCCTCCAGCCACGCACAGCAGCTCCATCACCGACACGGCGCCGGCGAAGTCGCGCCCGAACCACGACAGGATGAAGTCGCGGGCCACGAGCGACATGCCGATACCCGCGGGGAACCCGAAGAGGCACAGCAGTCGGAGCGACTTCAGCGACGCGGCGCGCAGCTTGTCGGCTCCCAACTGACGCGCTGCCGAGTACGCCGGGAAGGCGACCGTGGCGAACAGGTTGTACACGCTGCCCAGCACGAGTTCGGGCAGGCGGAAGGCTGTGAAGTAGTTGCCGAACTCCTTCGACCTGCTGCCGAAGTGATGCGTGAGGACGAGGTAGTCGCCGTTGAGCCAGAGCATGCCCACGAGACGCGCCCCGAACATCGCCCCGCCGAAGCGCAGCATGTCGATGGCGATGTGGCCGTCGAAACGCAGCCGGGGCCGAAAGTGCACCATCCGCCACGTGACCATGACAGCGAGGAACTCCGCGATCGTGACGCCGATGATCATCGAGATCGGACCGACGTGTGCCAACAGCAGCGAGACCGCGATCACGAACCGGCCGACGGAGCGAGTCAGGTCGGCGCGGGCACGGCGTTTGAAGTTGAGGTCGCGCTTCAACAACGCGTCGGGCACCTGGTTGAGGCCCTTCGCGAGGATCAGCAGGCCCACGACGCGGAACATCGCGACATTGCCGGCACCGAAGAACCGGTTGATGGTCGGCGCAGCAGCGATGACGCCCACGCCGATCACGCCCGCCACCATCACATTCACCGTGAACGCGACGTCGACCCGTTCGGACTGGCCCTCTTCCTGCTCGTAGATCAGCGACGCGCCCATGCCCAGGTCGAGCAGCACATCGATCCAGAACACCAAGGTCAGCGCGGCGCCGACCACCCCGATGCCGGCCGTGCCGAGGATCCGTGTCGCGATCGAGTACGTCCCGAACGAACCGACCTGCAGGAGCAGGAAGCCGACCAGCGCCCAGGCGAACCCGCCGGTCGCTTTGCGGACGAATTTGCGCTCGTCGTCGTCGGTCGACGAGGCGGGGTCCGGTGGCGTCGTCGCACCACCGTCCACGTCTGAATCCGTCACCGTTCCTCCACACGCCGCCGGGTCCATGGTAGCCACGAGGCTGGTCGGCCTACGATGCCACGATGCGTACTCGCCTCACCGACATGCTCGAGATCGAACACCCCGTGATGCTCGCGGGCATGGGCGGCGTTTCGTATCACGAGCTGGTGGCCGCGGTGTCCGAAGCGGGTGGCTTCGGCTGTCTCGGCGCGTCGACCATGGGCACCGACCGGATGGTCGACGAGATGGCGAAGGTCCGCTCGCTGACCGACAAGCCCTTCGGGGTCGACCTGCTGACGGCCGCGCCGGGCGACATGCCCGCCCAGATCGACGCGATCATCGCCGGCGGCGCGACCGTGTTCGTCGCCGGGCTCGGGGTGCCGTCCGAGGTCGTCGACCAGTGTCATCGGCACAACATCCTCGTCGTGAACATGTGCGGCAAGGTCCGCCACGCCCTCCACGCCGTCGACGCCGGATGCGACATCGTGGTCGCCCAGGGCACCGAGGCCGGCGGCCACACCGGCCAGATCGCCACGATGGCCCTCGTCCCCCAGATCGTCGACGCGGTCGGTGATCGCGTGCCCGTCGTCGCCGCCGGGGGGCTCTTCGACGGACGCGGACTCGCGGCCGCCCTCGCGCTGGGCGCCGACGGCGTCTGGATCGGCACGCGGTTCATCGCGACGCCCGAGGCCCACGGTGTCGCCGGCTACAAAGAGCACCTGCTCGCGGCCCATGAAGACGGCACCATCGTCAGCCGGGCCTACACGGGCAAGACCTGCAGGGTGCTCCGCAACGACTACACGCAGTACTGGGAAGACCACCCCGACGAGCTGCAACCGTTCCCGATGCAGTTCCTGCGTTCGGCCGAGGACGGCGTCAACCATCTCGGCAAGGGCGTCAACGAGCCAGGCATCGATGCCGACCGCGAGTTCTTCCCCGCCGGGCAGGGCGTGGGCGCCATCGACGAACTCGTGCCGGCGGCGACGCTTGTTGCGCGATTCGTTGCGGAAGCCGAGCAGATTCTTGACAGAATGGGCAAGATGGTCCGAGCCTGACCCAGCCCCTCGCCCAAAATGGGACACGAGCGGGGCTGACATGTATCGTGACAACTTGAAAGTGAGCTTCAGAGGCGAAAGACCTCTGAAAGGGAGGGAATGTAATGGCGCTGGGCAAGAGGAACGCAAACCCGGGGAGTGGCGTGGCTTCGCAGTCATCCGCCGCATCGCCCGAGAAGCTCGATGCATTTCTCGACGCGGTGGGCACTCGGCTAAACCAGCTGCAGGCCACTGTCGCGGATCTCGTCGAGCGCAGCGCCCATGAGGGAGGTCGTCCCGCAGGCGGCGTGTCTATGCCACCGCTCACCGGCGACTCCGACATCGACTCTGCCTCCCGCACGCTGGTGCTCGCCCAGCGCACGGCCGACACCTTGCTGGCCGAGGCCCGCGAAGAGGCGGCGAAGCTGATCGCCACGACGCAGGCCGCCAGCGACGCGATGTTGGCCGAGGCGAAGGCCGCTGCTGACGCCGAGTTGGGCACGCAGCGCGCGCAACTCACGGCCGAGCAGGCCCGCTGGGATCAGCTCAAAGCCGAGCTCTCCGAGGGCTTCGGCGAACTCGATGAACAGATCGACAGCTACGTCACCAACCTTTCGACCACCCACGCGGCCGTGAAAGAGGTGCTCCGTGGCTTCGACATCCCAGCCGAGGTCGTCGACGAGCCCGAGCCCGAGCCCGAGATCGACCTGACCGACGAGGCCGTCGATGTCACCGAGGCGGCGACCGACGAAGACGGCGAGCCCGTCCTCGACGAGGCCGGCGAGCCGGTCGCTGTCGACGAGGCCGGAGAGCCTGTTGCTGCACCCGAGGGTGAAGCGCCGAGCATGTTCGGCCCCCGCACCACGCCGCTGTTCAGCGGTCAGTCGACCGGCTGGAACAACGAGGGTGGCGAGGCCGCTGCTCCCCCGGTGACCGAAGCACCCCCGGCGCCGTCACGTCGCCCGGGCTTCTTCGGTCAGTAGGTCGGACGGCCGTCAGGCTGTCCACTCCTTGAGCTTGTGGATCAGTTCCGGCTGGTTCTCCGCGATCGGAATGATGTTCAGCACCGTCGTGCCCGCATCCGCGAACGCCTGGATGCGCTCGCGCACGTAGCTCTCCGGGCCGACGAGGTTCGTCGCCTCGAGCAAATCGAGCGGCACGGCGGCGGCGGCCTCGTCTTTCTTTCCGGCGAGGTACAGCTCTTGGATGTTGTCGGCCTCGGCCTCGTAGCCGTAACGGCGGATGAGAGCGTTGTAGAAGTTCTTCCCCTTCGCGCCCATGCCGCCGACGTACAGCGCCACCATCGGACGCACGAGGTCGAGCAGTCCCTTGACGTCGTCGCCCACCGCGACCATGCCGCCGGCGACCACGTCCATCGGGCCGAGCTCGGGTGCGCGCTTGGCGAAACCGGCGTCGAGTGAGGATCCGAAGACCTCTTTCGCCTTCTCGGGGATGTAGAAGAGCGGCAGCCAGCCCTGCGCCAACTCGGCCGTCAGCTCGATGTTCTTCGGACCGAGCGACGCGATGTGGACGGGGATGTCGGCGCGCAACGGATGGTTGATCAGCTTGAGCGGCTTGCCGAGGCCCGTGCCCTGCTCAGGGGGCAACGGCAGCGTGTAGTACTTGCCGTCGTAGGTCAGCTTCTCTTCGCGCGCCCACACCTTGCGGCAGATCTCGATGATTTCGCGAGTACGACCGAGCGGCGCCTGGTACGGCACGCCGTGGAAGCCCTCGATGACCTGCGGTCCCGACGCGCCGAGCCCGAGGATGAACCGACCGTTGGAGACGTAGTCGAGGCCGGCGGCGGTCATCGCCATGAGCGACGGCGTGCGCGTGTAGATCGGCAGGATGCCCGCTGCGATCTGCACGGTGTCGGTCTTCGCTGCGAGGTAGCCCATCTGCGAGACCGCGTCGAAGGTGTACGCCTCGGCGACGTAGACGATGTCGAGGCCGGCCTTCTCGAGCTCGACCGTGGAGGCCACCGACTGCTCGAACCCGCCCGAGTAGGGCATCTGCATGCTGATCTTCATTTCGGATTCCCCTTCTTGTCGACCAGGGTGAGCGCATCGCGGTCGAGCGAGCCGACGTCGGCGCCGTTGACGACACCGGTGTCGAAGAGCACGCGGTAGCGGGTCCAGGCGAATCCGCTGACCAGGATCACCTTTCCGCTCGTGCCGGCGGGCACGCGTGGCAGAGCGTGGATGTTCACGACGCGGTCGTGAAGCTTGAGGGTGTCACCGGTGCGTTTGGCCATGACCCGTCACTGTACTGAGCGGGCGCGGCCGGACCGAAAGCGTCGCGGCGCGCGCTCCGGTCAGCGAGAGATCACGGGGTCGGCCCGCTCCTTCCACCGCGCTGGATCTCACGTCGATCAACGACGGGTCGAGGTCGAATCGCCGGCACAGCCACATGCCGATGTCGACGCGACTCAGGGCCTCGGGCCCCCGGAGATGCCAGATCCCCGAGCGCGCAGCGGGTTCGAGCGAGGCGATTTCCCAGGTCGCGTCGGCGAGGTCGTCGACGAGGATCGGCGTGCGGATCTCGTCGCCGAAGAGGGTGACGCGCTCCCCCGCGCGCAACGCGGTCACGACCCATTCGGAGGTGCCGTCGAGCGGGACATCGCTGACGACGATCGAGGTGCGGACGATCGCCACGTCGCCACCTGAGTCACCGACGGCAACCTCGGCCAAGCGCTTTGCCCGACCGTAGGCGTGCACCGGTTCGGGCACATCGTCCTCGCCGTAGGGCGCGTGCTCGCCGTCGAACACCGCGTCGGTCGAGAAGTGGATGAGCGGGATCTCGAGCGCGGCGCACGCGGACGCGACTTCGATTGTCGCGTCGACGATGCCGTGCTGGTGATCGCGGGGGTCGTACGCGGTGTGAATCACCAGCGATGGCCGGCGGCGCGCCACGAGGTCGAGGAACGCTCCCGGCTGCGCGAGGTCGATGCGGTGCGACCTGGTGCCATCGGGCGCGGGGCGCGAACGAACGGTGCCCTCGACGGTGACCCCTTCGGGGACCCGGCGGCACAACGTGGATCCCACCAGGCCGCCGGCGCCAGTGATCAGAACCGCTCTCCTCATGGCCTCGGGCAACCCTCGGCTCACGCCGGCGACGACACCCGGCGCGACTCGGCCCACGACATCTGGTCCTCGACGTCGATGTCGCGGGGCAGGCCGAGCACCTTCTCCGCGATGATGTTGCGCTGCACCTGCGTGGTGCCGCCGCCGATCGTGAGCGCCCGCGAGAACAGATAGCCGTAGTGCCACATGTCGACCGAGGTCCCGAGCGGGCCTTCGGTCGTGAGCATGCCGGCGGTGCCGGCGAGATCCTTCGCCAGCGACATGATCTTCTGACCGTGTTCGTCGGCGAGGAGCTTGCGGATCGACGCCTCGGGACCGGGTGGCGCGCCTTTCACCGCAGCCGACACCGTGCGCAACCGGATGAGGCGCAGGATCTCGGCCTCGGCGTAGAGCGCGGCGAGACGCTGGCGCATCTCGAGGTCGGCGACGCCGCCGTTCGCCCGCACGACGTCGATCAGATCGGATGTCGACGGGCCCAGGCCCCAGAGCGCTCCGCCGCCCGACAACGACACGCGCTCGTTGCCCAGCGTCACCTTGGCGAGGCTCCAACCGCGATTGACCTCGCCGACGAGCGCATCGGCGGGAAGGCGGACGTCGGTGAAAAACACCTCGTTGAACAGCGCCATCCCGGTCATCTCGACGATCGGCCGGACCTCGACGCCCGGGATGTCCATCGGGCAGATGAAGTACGAGATGCCCTGGTGTTTGCCGAGGTCGGGATCGGTGCGGGCGATGAGGATGCCGAACTGGCTGTTCTGCGCGCCCGAGTTCCAGATCTTCTGACCGTTGACGATCCACTCGTCGCCGTCTTTGACGGCTCGGGTGCCGAGGCCGGCGAGGTCACTGCCGGCGCCGGGCTCGCTGAAGAGCTGACACCACTCCGCTTCGCCTGCGAGCATCGGCATGAGGTAGCGGTCCTTCTGTTCCTGCGTGCCCGCATGCACGAGCGTCGGGCCGGCCCAACCGATCCCGATCATCGACGTCGGGCGGTGGTATCCCGCGGCCTTGAACTCCTCGTCGATGACGAGCTGCTGGATCGGATCGGCATCGCGACCCCATGGCAGGGGCCAGTGCGGTGCGATCAGACCGGCTTCGGCGAGCTGACGACCGGTCGCGCGCGGATGGTCGGCGAACCACGCTCGCAGCTCGAGGCGGAGTGGGTCGTCGGCGGCTGGCAGCTCGAAGTCCATCGGCCGCTCAACGTACACTTCGACGCGCTGTCACGCCGTGTGGCGCCGTGTGGATGAACTTGCTCGACAGGGGGACGAATGTCCGGTTGGAATTTCGCCGAGATCTGGGAGCGCATCGCCGAGAAGTTCCCCGACGCGCCCGCACAGACGCAGGGCGACCGACGGATCTCGTGGCGTGACTTCGACCGCCGCGCCAACGGCATCGGCCAGACGCTGCTCGACGCCGGCGCGGTCCACCAGGACAAGGTCGCGATCTACGTCTACAACTCGCCCGAGTACATGGAGACGGTCTTCGCCTGCTTCAAGACGAGCCTCGTGCCGGTCAACACGAACTACCGCTACGTCGAGGACGAGCTCGCCTACCTGTGGAACAACGCGGACGCCGTTGCCGTGGTGTTCGGCGGCTCGTTCACGCCGACGGTCGAGAAGGTCCGCGACCGCGTCCCGGGGGTGCGGACGTGGCTGTGGGTCGACGATGGCGGCGATGCCTGCCCCGATTGGGCCACCCCGTACGAGACGGCGGCCGACTCGTCGGCGACCCGCGCAGTCGGCGCGCA
>JAYTFP010000070.1:0-4175 GCA_043734285.1 Acidimicrobiaceae bacterium | reverse complement strand
AGTCTCGCGGGGCGTTCGACGACCCGCCTCGAACTCACCACCGCCATGCGCGATGACATGATCGACGGCTTGCGCGGCTGGGCCATCGCGTCGTCGGGTCGTGGCGCGGTGATCGACCGCGTCGAGCACGAGGGATGGAGTGTCGAACTGCAACGAGCCGGCCTGGGCGTGGTCGGGTTCGTGTTCGAGGGCCGCCCCAACGTGTTCGCCGACGCGTGCGGCGTCATCCGGTCCGGCAACACCGTCGTGTTCCGCATCGGCTCCGACGCGCTCGGCACTGCCCGGGCGATCGACGCGCTGGCGCTCGACCCGGCGATCCGTTCGGCCGGGCTCCCCGACGGCGCCGCGACGCTCGTCGATTCCGCGTCGCGCGCCACGGGCTGGGCGATGTTCTCCGACGAACGACTCGCGCTCGCGGTCGCACGCGGATCGGGCACTGCGGTGGCCCAGCTCGGCAGCGTCGCGCGCCAAGCGGGTGTGCCGGTCAGCCTGCACGGTACGGGTGGGGCCTGGATCGTCGCCGCGTCGACGGCGGACGCCGACTGGTTCGCCGACGCGGTGCGCCACTCGCTCGACCGCAAGGTGTGCAACACGCTCAACACCTGCTGCATCGTCGCGGACCGTGCCGACGAGCTGGTGCCGGTGTTCCTCGACGCGTTGACGGCCGCAGCCGCGGTGCGCGGTACGAATCCGAAGTTGCACATCGGCGAGGGCAGCGAGGCGTACGTCCCCGATGCCTGGCACGGCGTCGCCGGCATCACCCGCGCCGAGGGCATCGTCAACGAGCCGATGTGTGAGCCGATCGCGCTCGACCAACTCGGCCACGAGTGGGAGTGGGAGCGCTCACCCGAGGTGACGCTCGTCGTCGTGCCGTCGGTCGACCGGGCGGTGCAGCTCTTCAACACCCTCTCGCCGCGGTTCGTGGCCTCGCTGGTGTCGCGCGACCCATCCGAGCACGACCGCTTCTACGAGGCGATCGACGCACCGTTCGTTGGCGACGCCTTCACGCGTTGGGTCGACGGTCAATACGCGCTCGGCAAGCCCGAGCTGGGACTGTCGAACTGGCAGTTCGGTCGCCTGTTCGCCCGCGGCGCGGTGCTCTCGGGCGACTCGGTGTTCACCGTGCGGACCCGCGTCCGTCAGACCGACCCGACGATCCACCGCTGAGCGGCGCTGCGGCGCTCAGCCCGCTCCGACGTGCACGGCGAGTCCCTCTTCGATCAACGCTGCCTCGAGATTCGGCGACGATGCGCTGAGGAACACATCGGCACCGAGGTATTTGGCTGCCGCGAGAACCTCGATACCGAGGATGTTCAGCTGAGACGTACTCCGAAGCCGACCCATCGACGGTGCCAGATCTCGCAGGCTGATCAGTCCGATGTCCTCGGGAAGTTCGAGCAGCAATTGGATCGCGCGATCACGGAGCTCGCCGGGGAGCGCCGCAAACGGGCGTGAGAGTGTCCCGGCTCGCTCCGATGCGCTCAGAACCGCCTGGCACAGGCGGACGTACCAGTAGCCGGTGGTGTAGAGCTCTGCGTCCCCCAACGAGTTCGGTGTCGCGCCACGGAGAACGGAGCTCACCAACTGGTCGTCGATCAGCGCAACGGTCACTCGTTCGCGAGCTCGGCATCACCGAGGCCGGAACGGACGTCGTTCCAGTCGTCATCGGTCACCGAGGCGAGGAGCGCACTTCGAAGCGGGTGGATTCCTCCCGGCACGATCACAATCACCTCGCCCATGTCGATGAAGCCGATGTCACCGCCGACGTCGAGCCCCCACCGATGTCGGGCAGCCGACGGAAGGCTCATCTGCCCGCGTGACGAGACGCGGAGATCGCCTGAGTTGGTCATGTGGATGATCTTACAAGGCGCGATGGATATTTGCCTTGTCATTGACTCCTCAATTCCGGCGAGTCGCGGCCGATCGTGGATTGTGGACCATCCAAGGGGGGCCCACGACCGTCGACAGGAGGTCGACGGGACCGTTGACACGACAGGGGTGGACATGAAATCACTACGACGCGTTGTGGCCGTTTCGCTATGGCTGACCGTGGCCGAGCTGGCCTTCGTCGGCACGCAGATCCGCAAGGGCGTCAAGCTCGCCCAGAGCTGATCCCGGGTCCGGCCGGCAGGCCGGCAACTCTCAGCGCTCAGCGCTTCTCGATGACGGTCAGGCCATCGCCGACCGTCAGCAGTACCACCCGCACGCGCTCGTCCGCGGCGACGAGATCGTTGAACGCGCGGATGGCGACGGTGTCGTCCTCATGATTTTCGGGATCGATGACCGACCCGCTCCACAGGGTGTTGTCGACGAGGATCAGGCCGCCGACGCGCAGGCGCGGCAACAGCGCCTCGTAGTAGTTCGCGTAATTGGTCTTGTCGGCGTCGATGAACGCGAGATCGATGACCACGTCGTCGGGAAGAGAGGCGATCGTCTCGAGCGCCGGGGCGATGCGCAGGTCGATGCGGTCCGCGATCCCCGCGGCCTGCCAGTGCTCGCGTGCGATCGCGGTCCACTCCTCGCTGATGTCGCAGCAGATGAGTCGACCCTCGGGCCCGAGCCCGCGGGCGATCGACATCGCGGAGTAGCCGGTGAAGGTGCCGATCTCGATCGCGGTACGCGCACCCGCCGAGCGCGTGAGGATCTCCATCAGCACGCCCTGGTCGCCCCCGATCTGCATCCGCGAGAACTCACCCGTGCGCTGCTCGGTCGCCGACATCAGCGCGCGTTGCACATCGTCGGGCCCGGTCGTGTGGGCCGCCGCATACGCGGCGATCTCGGGCAGCACGGAGTCGGATCGGAAGTCGGGCATCAGCGCGGTCCGGTCACTCGTGTCGGTTGAGTCGGTGGAACATCTTCTTCTGCATCGCGTACAGCTTGGGGAACTCGGCAACCGCGCCGCGGTGCGCCTCGACCGCGTCAGCATGGGGCCGGTAGGTCTCGCGCACCGGCACCAGCGCTCGCACCTCAGTCGCCTTCACCTCGCCCAGCGCCATCGCCGCGATCAGCGCGGCCCCACGCATCCCGACGAACAGTGGATCGGCGACCTGCTCGATCGTGCGGCCCAGCACGTCGGCGTGGATCTGACACCACAGATCGGACTGCGCGCCACCACCGATCATGCGGATCGGATCGAGCGTCTCGCCGACGAACTTGTCGCACGCGTCGAGGAGCCAGAGGTTGTTGAGCGCGACGCCTTCGAGCACCGCGCGCGCCATGTCGGCGCGGGTCGTCGACGAGCTCAAGTTGTGGAACGCGGCGCGAGCGCGCGAGTCGGCGACGGGCGACCTCTCGCCGTTCAACCACGGGGTGAAGATTGCACCGCCGCTGCCGGGCGCCGACGCCCCGGCCAGGTCACCGAGCGCAGCGAACGACAGATCGTCGGCATCGGGCGACACGAGGATCGACTTCAGCCAGGCGAACGCGAGCCCCGACGTCTCGTGGTTGTTCGCGACCAGGTAGTGGCTCGGGTCGAGGCCCGGCACCGTGGCGATCGACCGGAAGATGTCGGTCTTCTTCTTCAGCACCGGCGCGCCGATCCATCCCGAGGTGCTGACCGCGAGGTGCGCCTCGCGATCGCCGACCGCACCCGAGCCGACCGTCGACGAGTGCAGATCGGGGCACCCGGTGACGACGGCCACGAGGCGGCTCAGCCCGAGATCGTCGGCCACGGCCGCGCTGATGGGCGCGATCACTGTCCCGAACGGGCGCAGCGGCGCGTGCTTCGCGAGGTCCATCTCGCCGAGCGCGGCCAGCTTGGGGTCGTACGCGCACACGGCAGGGTCGCGCGTGTCGCACATCCACACTCCGGCCATCGACGCGGCAGACGCAGCAGCGACGCCGGTGAACCGCATCGACAGGTAGTCGACCGGTTCGAGCAGCCAGCGCGCCGCGTTCCACACGTCGGGGAGCTGCTCGCGCAGCGCGAACTGCTGCCCGATCGGGTCGGAACCCGCGAGCGAGGGCGCTCCACCCGACCGCCGGATGAACTCGGCCAGTTTGATCGGGTGGTATCCCTCGATCGGTCCCCCGACCGCCTTGCGAACCGCAGGGCCGCCGCGGGTGTCCATCCACAGGAGGCACTCGCCGACCGGCTCGCCAGTCGCGTCGACCGGCACCGTCGAGGCCCACTGGCCGGTGATACTCACGGCGACGACGCGATCCGCCGGCACCGC
>JAYTFP010000069.1:0-5371 GCA_043734285.1 Acidimicrobiaceae bacterium | reverse complement strand
GCACCACGCCGAGTACCTGGCCCACGTCGAGAACAAGCGACGGGTGTGGCGGCTGCGGAAGGTGATGGGACCGGACGGCCCCGAGCTGCGCGTCATCACGTGTCTCGACGACGAGCACGGCATCGTCGACGACGATTTCGACGAGGACTACTTCGCCATCATGCTGAAGGCGTACCTCGCAACCGGACGCGGGTCGCGCGGCGTTGTGGGTAGTGCGACCTCCGAGCTCATCGACGCGGCCGACATCGTCGCGTTCGGCGTCGAATGGATGAGCGAGAACCTGCACGCCTGAGCCGTTGCTACCGACGCGGCCCGGAGTGCTCTCCTGGGAGGACATGTCCCCTCAACGCATCCACGCCATCCGAACACCGTCACCGCCAGCACTTGCGGAAAGTCCTGCTGGAAGTGCCCGTCGCGGGCGTTCTGTGCAGGACTTTTCGCGGCTTTGGCGGAACTGCGGCACATCAGGGAGCCGACGACGCCACGCGGTCTCGTCGGGGCCTCGCTCAGCTGCGCGGGACCTGGCTCCAGGGGAGGTCTTTGTCAGTGCGGATGTCGCCCGGCAGGCCGAGCACGCGCTCGCCCAGGATGTTCTTCATGACCTCGGTCGTGCCGCCCTCGATCGAGTTCGCACGCGAGCGCAGGAAGTTCTTGCGGATGTCGTCGCCGAACAGCGCCTCTTTCGGCTGGTGCATCTTGTAGCTCTCGAACAGCATCCCCGACGCGCCCATGAGGTTGATCGCGAACGAGTAGATGTCCTTGTTGAGGTCGGCCATCGCCAGCTTCGAGATCGAGCCCTCGGGCCCCGGTGTGCCGGCCTTGCGTGTCTGGGACGAGCGGATGTTCGTCAGCCGGTTCACCTCGGCACGCGACCACAGCTTCATGAACTCGTCACGCAGCGCAGAGTCTGTCGTCGCCGCGTCGCGCCAGAGTCCGAGCAGCTGACCGATCGGTCCGCTGTTGCGCGGTGGGGTGCCGCCGCCGATCGACACGCGCTCGTTCATCAGCGTCGTGATCGACACCGCCCAGCCCCGACCCTCTTCGTCGACGCGCATCGCGTCGGGGATGCGCACGTCGGTGAAGTACACCTCGTTGAACTCGGCCTCGCCGGTGATCTGGCGCAGCGGTCGCACCTCGACACCCGGCGCGTGCATGTCGACGATGAACGCCGTCATGCCGCGATGCTTCGTCGCCTCGGGATCCGTGCGGGCGATGATCAGACCGAACGACGAGATGTGGGCGAGCGTGGTCCAGACCTTCTGTCCGTTGAGCAGCCACTCGTCGCCGTCGCGCTCGGCACGACACGAGAGCGACGCGACATCGGAGCCCGCACCGGGCTCGCTGAACAGCTGGCACCAGATGTGTTCGTTGGTGAACAGCGAGCGCAACATCAGGCGTTGCTCGTCAGTGCCGTGCGTGAGCACCGCCGGACCACACATGCCGTAGCCGATCGGATTCTTCATGCCGCCGATCGGTCCGCCCGCCCTCGCGACCCGCGAGATCACCTGGCGCTGCAGCTTGGGACTCAGCCCGAGGCCACCCGAGCCCTCGGGGAAGTGCACCCAGCCGAGACCGAGGTCGTACTGGCGACCGAGGAACTCGATTTCGGGGGTCGTCGCAGGCGGACAATCGGCGAGGAGTCGATCGATCAGCGCGTCGACCGTCGCCTCGTCGGATTGGACTTCAGGCTCGGCGATCGACATCTGCATCCCCCTCGTTCGTCGGCGGTGTTTCCAGGGCCCAGATCCTACGGCCGCCTCACCAACTTGACCAATCAGTCAAGTTCGCCGGTATCGCCCGAATCGGTGATCCCCGAGGCCTCGAGTCGTGCCAGCAACTGGTCACGGATCGACGTTCCCGGCTCGCGGGCCGAGTCACCGGTCTGCCGCCACCCGAGGCGCGACGAATAGAGCAGCGGCGGGTCCTTCAGGCGGCCGAACTCGCCCACTCGGGTCACCCGTGCGAAGAACAGGTGGTGATCGAGCTCGACCCCACCGACCGACTCCTCGATCGCGAACGTCTCGCAGTGCAGCCACGAGATGCAGTTCGGCACGACCCAGTCGACCGCCGCCTCGCCGACTCCCCCGTCGTCCGCAGCGACCTCGGTCAGGTATTCGGGCGCCATGTAGTGGAACCGACGGCCCGGGTACGAGAAGTACTGGCCCTCGGCGACCTGATCGGCAGCGAGGATCGACACGGTGAACGCGCCGGCCTCGCGCATCACCGCGTAGGTGTCGTGCTTCGGCGAGACCGACGCCAGCACGATCGGCTCCTCGAAGCTGACCTGACAGACCCAGTGCGAGCAGTAGGCGCGGGCCTGTCCGCCCGACGTGGCGGCGACGACCTGGACGCCCTTCATCATCTGGCCCAAGCACCGTTTGATGTCGCGATCGATCATGGGCGACGACTGTACGCGTCGTCGCGTCAGTTCGACGCGGCGCGTAGGCGCAGGGCCGCCCGATCGTGCTCCTCAGATCGATCGGGGTCGAGCAGCGCGAGCCGGTCGTATTCGGCCGCAGCCTCGCCGTAACGCCCGAGCCGCGTCAGCACCGACGCCAACTGCCGGAACTCGCGGAGATCGGTGCCGCCGAGCAACGTACGCAGTCGCAACACCCAGGCGAGGTGGTGCAGGGTGCCGTTGTCGACGTAGATGGCCATCAGATTGGCGAGCACCCGTCGGACGATCTCGATCGTCGGCGTGACCGCGAGCAGTCGCTCGTCGAAGGCCTGCGTCGAGCCGTGCACCCGACGGAAGAGGGCTTCGACCTCGGCAGTCCGGAGCTCCCGGCCCTCGTCGAACGTGTCGAAGAACAGATCGGGATCATCCGCGCCGCGGAGCAGGAAGTGGCCCGGCATGCCGACACCCACCATCTCGACGCCCACACGTCGCCCGACCTCGATCGCGATGATGCTCAGCGTGATGGGGATGCCCACGCGGCGATCGAGCACCGAATCCACGAACGAGTTCTCGGGGTCGTAGTAGTCGTCGGCGTTGCCGGTGAAACCGGTCGGCGCGAACAGCGACCGGCAGAGCGCTGCAGGCGAACCCGCCTCGACCCGTGTGGCAAGTTCGTCGAATCGTGCGATCTCGGTGTCGACGTCGAGCTCGACGTGCGCGTGGGCCGCGATCGCCAGCGAGACGCGATCGAGCGGGACCGGATCCCGAGCGATGCACTCGGCGAATCGAGCCGTAGGATCCATCGGCGCACGCTAGCCATGGGGACGGACCCACCATGTTTGCCTTCCTCGATCATCCCCATCCGATCCCGCTCGCCCACCGTGGCGGCGCCGGTGATTGGCCCGAAAACACGATGCCGGCCTTCGAAGGGGCCGTTGCGCTGGGCTACCGCTACGTCGAGACCGACGTGCACCTGACTCGCGACGGCGTGTTGATCGCGTTCCACGACGATCGTCTCGATCGGGTCACCGATCGCACCGGAGTGATCCGCGAGATGACCTGGGCGGACGTGTCGACCGCTCGCGTCGACGGGCGCGAGCCCATCCCGCGTTTCGACGAGCTCCTCGCGGCGTGGCCCGATCTGCGGATCAACATCGACCCGAAGGACGACGATTCGGTCGAACCCCTGGCCGCGGCGATCAGCGCGGCAGGCGCCATCGACCGCGTGTGCATCGGCGCGTTCTCCGATCGACGGATCGCCAAGATGCGTGCACTCCTGGGTCGTCGCCTGTGCACGAGCCTCGGACCGAAGGGGATCGCGCGCCTGGTCGCGGCGAGCCGCGGAGCGTGGACTCCTCGCTTCGCCGAAGGTGCCGCGCAGGTGCCGATGTCGCACAAGGGCATCACCATCGTCACCCCGAAGTTCGTCGAGACCGCGCACCGTCTCGGTCTCGCGGTCCACGTCTGGACGATCGACGATCCGGCCGAGATGCGGCGCCTGCTCGACATCGGAGTCGACGGCCTGATGACCGATCGACCGGAGATCCTCAAGGACGTGCTGGTCGATCGAGATCAATGGATCGAGGGCCCTCACCCTCGCTGAAAATCGCGCCCGGGTTGAGCAGGTGTGCTGGGTCGAGCGCGTGCTTGATCGACCGCATCGCGGCGATGTCCGACGACGACCGGACTCGGTCGAGCCAGCGAGCCTTCGCCCGTCCGATGCCGTGTTCGGCCGAGATCGACCCGTGGCGCGCGATCACATCGGCCATGACGGCATCTTCGAGCGCGCCGACGTCACTGGCACCGGTCACGCTGAGGTGCAGGTTGCCGTCGCAGACGTGACCGAAGAGCCAGGCCCGCGCCGACTGGCCACCCCGTGATGCCAGCGACCCCGCGCCCGCACAGAACGATTCGAGCTCGTCGAACGGCAGCGACAGATCGAACTTGCTCACGTCGCCGAGCGACGGCAGCGCGCCGCTGATGCCATCGCGGAACTCCCACAGTCGCTGTCGATCGAGTTCTGTCGCCGCGACGGCCACGGCACGCATGTCGTCACAGCCGTCGATGGCCGCGGCCAGTCCGTCCGACGGATCGTCACCCGCCGACTCGACGAGCAGCGCCGCGCCACACGAACCGATCGGTGACGACAACCTGCGGGTCGCCGCGACGAGATCGAGACACGGACCATCGATCACCTCGATGACTTCGGAGTGCGGATCAGCCGCGCGGATCGACCACGCTGCCGGGACGGCCGCACCGATCGAACCGAAGCCGATCAGCGCGGTGACGAACGTCGCCGGGCGCCGCACGAGACGCAGATCGACGTGCGTGACGATGCCGAGTGTGCCCTCGCTGCCGATGAGCAGCGACGTGATGTCGTAGCCGGTGTTGTCCTTGTCGAGGCCACTGAGGCGCTGGATCAGCTCGCCGTCGGAAGTGACCCACTCGAGCCCCGCGACCTGAGCGCGCGTCGTGCCGAATCGGAACACATGGACGCCACCCGCGTTCGTCGCGACCGTCCCGCCGATCGTGGCGCTGTCGCGCGCTGCAAAGTCGACGGCGTAGCGCCACGGCCCGCCGCGCAGATGGTCGTGCACCGCCGCGAGCGTCACCCCCGCGCCCACCCGCAACCGGCCCCGCACGTCGTCCGTGTCGCCGAGCAAGTCGAGGCTTCGCAGCGACATGAGGATCGATGCTGCCGGCGCCGCGGTGCCTCCGACGAGACCTGTGTTGCCACCCTGAGGCACGATCGCGACCGACTGGTCGCGACAGAGCCGCACGATCTCGATCACCTCGTCGACCGAGCCGGGACGCACCAGGCAGACCGGTGTGCCAGTCCACCGGCCGGTCCAGTCGACCACGTAGGCCTGCGCATCCGCTGGGTCGAGCACGTGTCGATCGCCGACGATCCCGCGGCATCGGGCGATGAACTCGGGGATGTTCACCCCTGCATTGTCGCCCGCCCGACGGGCG
>JAYTFP010000068.1:0-3624 GCA_043734285.1 Acidimicrobiaceae bacterium | reverse complement strand
CAGGAACCACCCGCGCAGCAACAGGCCCCGTACTCGGGCCGCGATCATCTCGAGTCCGGAGCGTTCGAGGGCGTGCACCGGTGCCCAGGTACGCAACTCGTCGACGACACGGCTGCCGGGGCGGGGCTCTTCGTTGTCGTCGACGCGGAGATACCAGACCGAGACGCGCACGTCGTCGCGACGCTCGAGATCGTCGAGGATGCGGCCCAGAGCCGTCGTGCTCTCGCGACCGTCGGGCGTGGCGAGGATGAAGAGGATCGACGTCGCCGGCACGCACACAGAATGGCGTCCGCCGTCGTGATTGGCCAACGCGGACCTCTATCATCATGAGGTCGAGCCGGGGAGAGGGCACCATGACGATCGGTGGCAGGGATCCGGCGACGTTGACCTGCGCTGCGCCGTTCGTCGCCATGGAGTTCGACCAGTTCGGCGAGGTCCAGGCGTGTTGCGCGAACACCCTCTATCCCCTCGGCAACGTCCGCGACACCTCCCTGCGTGAGATCTGGCGCGGCGAGCGGGCCGCCGCGCTGCGGTCGGCGCTCCAGCGCCACGATCTGTCGCTCGGGTGCACCGTGTGTCGCTACCGGCTGGCCTACGGCTACGGCGAGCTCCCGCGCGACTACTACGACAACTTCCCACTCGACCTCGATCCCGAGTGGCCGCACGCACTGGCGTTCGCGCTGCACAACACCTGCAACCTCGCGTGCGTGATGTGCGGCGCCGACCGCTCGTCGAAGATCCGCGCCCAGCGATCGCACCTCGCCCCGCTCCCCCACGCCTACGGCGAGGAGTTCTTCGACGAGATCCGCCCCTTCCTCGAACATGCGGGCGCCGTCGACTTCTCAGGCGGCGAACCGTTCCTCGTCGCCGAGCACGGGCGGATCTGGGACATGTTGATCGAGATGAATCGTCGGCCGTTGTGCAGCCTGACCACCAACGGCTCGGTCTGGAACGACCGGGTCGAGCACGTCCTCGGTTCGCTCGACACCCACATCTGTGTCTCGATCGACGGCGTCACGCCGCGGACGTTCGAGTCGATCCGCGTGGGTGCGAAGTTCCACGACGTGATGACGAACCTCGACCGCTTCGAGCAGTACGCGCGACAGCGCGGCACGATGCTGACGATCAGCTTCTCGCTGATCCGCCAGAACTGGTTCGAGCTCGGGGCCATGATGCGATTCGCCGAGGCGCGTGGCATCCCGGTCAAGGTGCAGACGGTCATCGAGCCCGAGTTCGGCGTGCAGCGAATGCCCACCGACGAGCTCACCTCGGTCGTCGAATCGCTCGAGATCGAGGGTGCGACGCTCGAACCGCTGCTCGAGATCAACCGATCGATGTGGCGCCGCGAGGTCGCGCGACTCCGCGGCGAACTCGAGGCCCGGCGTGCGCCAGGTCTGCGGCTCCGCTACATGGAGCCGGCCGACCCGAGCAACGCCGCGCACGTCGCCGCGGTCATCGCCGACCCGGCCTACCGCACGACGGTGCGCGACGCCGAGGAGATCCGCTCAATCGTGTCCGCGGCGCGCGACGAACTCGGAGCGTGGAACCCGGGCGGGGGCGTCGGCGAGATCCGTCTGGGCCCCACAGGTGGTCTCGAGTCGGTCGCGCTCGAGGGCGTGCTCCCCGAGTATGTCGGCCACGAATCGCTCCAACCCGGCTCGCTCGGTCCGACCGCGGCGTTGCCCGACCTGCTCCGCGCGATCGAGCGCTCGCTCGACGCGGCGCTGTGGATCGCCGAGGAGTTCCACGAGCACGCTCGCACCGTCCACACCCTGTGGTTCGGTCGGGCGGTCCGCGACAAGGTCGGGCTGACCGTGCGACTCATCTCGGTTCCGACCGAGGCGGGTTCGACCATCGTGGTCGCGGCCGATGCGCGTCTGCTCGACGACGACGTGGCAACCCCGGTGAGCCTGTCGCCGTCGGGTTCTCGCGTGTGACCTCGGACCATTTCTCTGGGCGCGGCAAGCCGTTATGCTGCGGCCATGGCCGGTTTGATGGACAAGATCAAGGACATGTTCGGCAAGGGTGCTGACGGACCGAAGCCGGCGCTGCCGGCGAAGCCGACGCTGCCCACGGTGCCCACGGTGGAACCGCTCGACGGCGAACCCGAGTCGCCGCCGACCGAGCCGACCGAACCGGCCTGACGCCGCTGTCCGGTCGCGCCGACTGACGCCCGGAGGGCATCGGTCCTCAGTCGAGACGCCACAATGATCGCGTCGCGCCTCGCCAGCTGATCATTTCGTCGGGTGCTGATCCGCACTGGTGACCAAGTCGGTGCCCGGCCGTCCGAGAGGACGGTCGTCGTCGAAGAGGCCCGGACACGTGGTGTAGAGCGCCTTGTACATGGCAGCGAGGCGGTCGTAGGTCGCCGCGGTAAAGGTGTTCAAGAGGTTGCCGACATCACTCGGACTACCGGCAGCGCTGACTTTGTCGACGATGCTCGAATCGCTCGCGAGCACCGCCTGAACGAGCGGTCGAACATCCGGCGCGGCTGCCGCTGACAGCTTCTCCATCGCCTGGAGCGCCATCGTCAGGGCAGCGGCGAGTTCCGACACACTCGACTTCTTCGCCGCGATCAGCCTCGTCAGTTGTGTCCCGACCGTGTTCACCTCAATGGTCGCGTTGCACACCGCCTGCACTGCGGGGATCTTCTTCCATGCAGGGATCGCCGGCTTCGCTGTGGTTGGCGGCCCTGCGGTGACACCCGGGCCCAAACCCGAGGGACGAACGGTCGTCGTGCCACCGAGGGGCGCTGTCGTCGTCGAGCTGACCGCGGTGGTCGTCACGCCCGGAGGCGTGGTGAAGGTCGGGACGCCCGGCAGAGTGTCGGGCGGGCGCTCGGTGGTCGTCGATTCGCCACTCGTCGACGGGAGATTCCCCACCGTGATCGGTACACCGGGCGCCGTTGTCGTCGATGACCTCGCCTTGTCATCGGAACCGCAAGAGATCGCCAAGAGCACGACGCCGGTGACGGTCAGTGCAGAGATGAGGCGACGGACCATCAGGCCACGGTAGCTGACCGACCGACCGCGATCGGCGCGCAGGCCGGCACGCCGAGCGCTGCTGCTATCGTCGCCGAGGTCGCCACCGAGCGCAGGAACTTGATGAGATCGAGTCGAGCAGGCGCCCAGGAGCGTCCACCCATCTCCGGATCGTCGATGGCCCTCCGGCTGCTCGCGGCATGGGGAATCGGTCTGTCGGGTCCGCTCGCGTCGATCCGCGGCTGGGGGCCCGTGCTGATGGAGCACTCCGCGCAGGTCCGAGGTGAAATCCTGCTGCCGAGCATCACGCTGCTGTGGCTGATCGTCGCCTGTGTAGCTCGCGACCGCGTCCCGGGCGGGCAGGTCGTCGCGCAGCTCGCGGCCTACGCGACCTGCGTGCCGGCGACCGCAGCGAACGTCGGTCGTGCGCCGGCGATCATCGCAGTGACAGGCGCGTTCGTCGCGTTCGCCGCTCTGATCGATGGGCATCCCTACCCGACGTCGCCGGAGCGACGGCACGTCACCGTGGTCCTGGCCCTGCCGGTCATCGCCGCCGCGGAGATCATCTGGGTCTCGTCCACGCCGATCGTCGCGACGATCGCTGTCTTCGCCGTCGCGATGTTGGTGGTGTGGGGCGACCATT
>JAYTFP010000067.1:0-11295 GCA_043734285.1 Acidimicrobiaceae bacterium | reverse complement strand
TCATCGAATCGGATCCCGCGGTGCGCTGCACTGTCATCGCGCCACGCCCCAGCCCGGTGCGCGATCTCGATCCGTCCCATTTGAACATCCGCGCGATCGTCACCGATCCGGCGTCGTTCGCCCGGGAACTCGACGAGGTCGGCGAGACGGCCGACCCGCACGCGGTGGTGCTCATCGACGATGCGGAGGCGCTCTCGAATGTTCCGGCAGCGGGTGACCGCCTCGACCAGATGCTGCGATCGGGGGGTACCGGATGCCCCAGGGTCATCGCCGCTGCCCGCGTCAACGACCTGCCGACTATCTACGACCCGTGGATCCGGTACCTGATCAGCCTGCGGCGCGCGCTGTTGCTCCAGCCGACCGTCGACGATGCGTTCCTCTTCGGCGCGAAGCTGCCGGTGATCCCCGCTGCCCGCACTGCCGGTCGGGGCGTGCTCGTCGACCAGGGGCAGGTCACGGTCGTCCAGGTCGCAACGCCGACCTCGTTCAAGAGCGGAGCGGAGCAATGAGCGACCCAGACCTGTCGACGACCTTGCGGCGAGCCATCGAACTCGCTGGCGATCGCTGGCGGGCACAACCGTCGATCCTGCGGCGGGGTCTGAACGAGCTGCTCGGCGCCGACGCGACCCGCCTCCGCGCGCAGGTGCACCTGCTCGTGGTCGCCGCCGACGAGAAGGTGCCGACTCGGCTTGCCGTCGCGGGCGGCGATCCTGCACGCCTCGGTGAGATCGCGCAGGACCTCGCCGCGACGCGCGGGTGGACCGACGAGGCCGCATCGTGGGCGGTGACGACATGGGCGGCAGCGATGGGGCCTGCGACGTCGACCTCCGTGCCGCTGACGTCGGTGCCGCCGGTGTCCGTGCCGCCGGTCGCCGTGGTCGACGAGATGACCGCGCTACCCGACGATCCCGAGCCGGTCGCTGTCTCCACACCGCCGGTCATTGCGTCCGCCCCACCCGTCACGTCCGCACTCCCGAGCGCGCCGCCGCCCGACGTCGGATCCATGACGAAGAACCGCAGGAGTCAGGTCGCGAGGCGTTCCGTCGAGCGGTTCCTCGGCGAACCGGTCGACGCGGTCTTCGTCGGCTACACAGGTCTCGGCCCGACGGTCCACCTGGTGCTGTTCGGGTTCCTCGTGGTCGCCGGCATCGCGGCGATGGGCAGCATCGTCGTGGCGGCGGCGCCGCCGCTCCCACGCGAACTGCTGCTCACGGAGGCATGCGTCGCCATCGTCACCGGACTGGTCCGGCGCCTGTCGCCGATGCGATGGGTCGCGTTGCAAGGCGTTCGGGTCCGCTCGATCGTCGTGCAACAGCCGTGGTTCCTGGGACGGATGACGCCGGAGCGAATCGCGTTCGACGGGCCACTGGGATCAGGCGAGCGAGTCGAGGGATCGGCGCGATCGGTCATGCTCGGCGACGAGCGCGTCTACTTCATCCCGCCCTTCACGAAGGCTGCCGCATTGCTTGCTTCGAGGTCTGGCGATGTCAGCGCGAGATGACCGCGGTGACCGCGCCGACGCGGATCTGCGTACCGGGCAGAAGCCCGACCGCCTGGCCGGCCTCGGCCGTGATCTCCTCGCCCGACGGCAAGGTGACCTGCCAGATCGCATTCGTCTCGTTGCGCAGGCCCCATCGATCGGGACGCTGCGGGTGACGAGCGATCCGCGCGACCACATGGGTGTCGTCGTAGTCGAGCGACAGGTGATGGCCCTGCACGACGGTGTCTTCGTTGAGCACCAGGGAACGGCCGCGGACGTCGAGTCGGATGGGATCGTCGAGCGCTCGATGGCACGACCAGCACGAACGCGCGGACGCGCCGTGCCAGAAGTTCTCCTTGCCGCACGCGGCGCAGCGCATCACCGAGTCACGCAGTCGCGACATCGCCGATCGCCAGACGCTCTCGCGAACGCGTCCGTTGCGCGGGTCGGTCAGTCCGACCGTGAACGCCTGGGTGAACAGTTGTCGAATGAAGTCGGGATACAGCTCCCAGTTGCCGACGACCGAGCCGTGCAGCGACTCGACCGGCTCGTTGCTGTGGTCGACCGGATCGAAGACGAACAGCGGCTGGTTGCCGAACAACTCGCTCTCCGCACGGTCGTCCCAGGTCGTGAAGTCGAGTTCGCGGCGTCCGACGAGGGGATGGCCGACCATCAACAGATAGAAGAGCAGCACCGACAGGGAGTAGAGGTCGGTGGCGGTGCTGGGGCTCGCCTCGCGGCGCACGATCTCGGGCGCCATGAAACGGCGCGTGCCGAGCACGAACGACGGCGAGACTCCGTCGATGCCCACGTTGTCGTTGTCGCAGATGAGCGGCCGACCCGTCACGGGGTCGAAGAAGACGTTGCCGAAACTGATGTCGCGGTAACACAGGCCCTGGCTGTGGAGCGCGAGGAACGTGCCGGCCAGCTCCATTCCCAGGGTGCAGATCACCGAGAACGGCACGTCGATCTTGCCCATCAGCAACTCGGACAGGCCCGCAGAACTCTGCGTGCGGAGCGGCATCAGATACCCGAACCCAGCGGTGTCGACGAGCTCGACGAGTTCGCTCGGCCAGAGGAACCGGTCGTCGGGCGCGCCGCGGTCGATCAACTCGGCGATCGACACCTTCTGAGCGTGCGTCGCGGTGTTCGGGAAGTACCACTTGAGCGCGGCGGGCTGCGCGGTCGGGCCGACCTCGACCTCGTACACGGTTCCCTGGCTGCCCTCGCCGATGAATCTCGTCACGACACCGTGTCGCCGCGACTTGCTCAGCGTGAACTGCGTCCCCACCGACACCACCAGAGACCCGCCTTCCTCCCGGCGCAGATGATACACATGGCACCCGTGGCGGCAGTCGGGTGAGCGAACGTCCCGGATCGACGCTCGCGGCGCGGCCGCTGCACTTCTTCATCCTCGCGGACTGCTCGGGATCGATGGCCTCCGACGGCAAGATGCAGGCCCTGAACAACGCGATCCGCGAAACGATCCCGCACCTGATCGACGTCGCGTCGCAGAACCCGCACGCGCGGATGCTCGTGCGTTCCATCGCCTTCTCGAGCGGCGCGCACTGGCACATCGAGCATCCGGTCCCCGTCGACGAGTTGCGATGGACCGACCTCGAGACCACCGGCTACACCGATCTCGGAGCGGCGCTCGATCTGCTCGCCCCTCAGCTCCAGCCGCCGCGCATGGAAGAGCGAGCCCTGCCGCCGGCGGTGCTGTTGATCTCCGATGGCATGCCGACCGACGACTACAAGCCGGCGCTGGGTCGGTTCCTCGACGAGCCGATGGGCCGGGTCGCGGTCCGGATGGCGGTCGGGATCGGGCGCGACGCCGACATGGAGGTACTCGAACGCTTCATGGGCGCATCCGAGTCGGGACCGGTCACCGCCAACAACCCTGAGCAACTCGCACGAATGATCCGCTGGGCATCGACCCACGCGTCGCGCGTCGCATCCAACCTCGCGACCCCCGAACGGGGATTCGGACCGCTCGGCCCCGACGACATCTCGTCGCCGTCGGAGTTGATCTGGTGAGCGGACCACGCGAGACCGCCGCCGCCTGGAGCGCGGTGACTGCGAGCGTTCGCGGCGCGTCGCACGATCGCACCGGGTTGCCGAACCAGGACGCGGTGCGCGTGGCCGACGTCGAGGGCCGAACGCTCGGCGTCGTCGCCGCGGTCGCCGACGGTCACGGTGGCAGTCGTTACGTCCGCAGCGCGACGGGTTCGTCCGTCGCGGTCGACATCGCCTGCGACGTCGCGCGCGAAGTGCTGCAGGAACTGGGAGGCAACCCCGACACGAAGAACATTCGCGACGCGCTCGCTGGGCGGATCGCTCCGGCTGTGGTGCAGCAGTGGCGCGACCGGGTGCGCGGCGATCACGATCTCCACCCGTTCACCGACGAGGAGTCGGCCCGCGGTGGTGCAAACCTCGCCGCCGACCCGTACATCGCCTACGGATGCACGTTGATCGTCGCGTTGATGGGTCCGACGTGGGTCGGTTTGCTCCAGATCGGTGACGGCGACGCACTCGTCGTCGAACCCGACGGGTCGGTCGCCTCACCGATCCCGACCGATGACCGGCTCGTCGGCGGCGAGACCACCTCGCTGTGCCTGCCCGGCGCCGTCAATGACGCACGGATCGCCGTCCGACGCGCACCGCTCCCCGAGCTCGTCGTGCTCGCCAGTGACGGCTACGGCAACTCGTTCGAGAGCCCGCGGTGGCGTGAGGAGTCAGGGGCCGGGTTCCTCGAGGCCGTGCGACGCGACGGACTCGACCACGTCGCGACGAAGCTGCCCGGCTGGTTGAACGACTCGGCACAGGCCGGCGGTGACGACGTGACGATGGTGCTCGCGCGTCGAACCGGCGGCGCGACCGCTGCGGCGGCGGGCCGACCGGCGGGGGCCGCCAAGGCCGCGAAGGCCGCGAAGCCGAAACGAGCCGCGGCCGTCGGCGGTCTCGCCGCGGCGTTGATCATCGGGGTGATCGGCGGCGGCACGGGCGGCTGGTTCGCCAGGGGGAACGGCACCGCTGCCGTGTCGACGACGTCGACCTCGACCACCAGCACGACGTCGACGACCAGCTCGACCACGACGACGACCAGCATCGCGACCGGCACGCGCCGCGAGATGTCGGTCATCGGCGACGGCCGCATCGTGACGTTCGTTCCCGACGCGACCAACGGTGTGCCGAATCCGCATGTCACGGGTCTCGATTCAGCGCTCAAGGGCGCCACGCAGACGCCGCTGCCGCCCGCCACGGCCACCGCTCGGATCGATGGCACCGCCGTTGTCGTCTTCACCGGCAAGCGGATCGAGATGGGCCGGTCTCTCGGCGCGATCGTTCAGGTCGGCGAATGGCTCTGGGTGCTCTCGAAGGACGGCAGCGGGCTGCGACCGCTGAAGCTGGCCGAGACCGCGCCGAAGATCGCTTGGCAACACGTCGCCGAGTTGCCCGCGGGCTGATCGGTCACAGGAGGAATCGTGGACAACAGCATTCGGGTCCGGTGGGCAGGTGGAGAGCGCACGTACTCCCCGGGGACGGTGGTGCATCTCGGCCGCGAGTCGACCTGCGAGATCGCCCTGACGAACACCAACGTGTCGCGGCGTCACGCGGAGTTGGAGTACACCGGTTCGGGCTGGGCGGTTCGCGATGTCGGCAGCGCTCAGGGGACGTGGTGCAACGGCACGCGGAGCTCGCTCGTGCCGATCCAGGGCGTGTGCTCGGTCTCCCTGGGCCAACCGCCGAAGGGTGAGGTCATCGAGTTCATCGTCGCCGGCAGCGACGGGACCCGCGTCGACGTCGATGCCGTCGGGACGCAACTCCCGTCGATGTCGCCCCCGTCCGCGGGCATGGGCGCGGGCGCGTTCGATTCCCCGGGAACGGTGATCGTCGGCGACAGCCCTGATCGCCCGGGCGGACGGTTGCGGGAGGGTGCGCTCGCGGGCGCGACCGTAGTGACCGGCGACGCGCTCAACGTCGAGTGCGCCGGTCGGTCGTACTCGTTCCAGCCGGGGCAGGTCGCGACGATCGGACGCGACGAGGGTTGCGAGGTGGTGTCGACGAACCCGACCGTGTCGCGACGTCACGCCCAATTGCGCCATGACGGAGGCGGCTGGCTGATCGAGGATCAGGGATCGTCGAGTGGCACGTCCGTCGACGGCAACCGCGTCACGCAGATGCGGCTCGCGGGGTCGGTCGCCGCGTGGTTGGGGTCTGAGGAAACGGGCGAGCGGATCGTGATGGTCACGAGCGGCACCCACAAGGCACCAATGGGCAACCGCATGGGGAAGAACTCCGCACGACGCGGCGTCGGTCTCGTCGTCGCGATCACCGCGGTGATGGCGTTGCTCGTCGCCGGTGTCGCCGTCTACCTGGCGGTCGGATCGGGTCCCGATGACGACGACCTGGCGAAGCAGACCGTGCTGATCGAGACGACGGCCAAGGTCGACCAGGGCACGATCCGGATCAAGGGGTCGGGCACCATCGTCGACGCCGAGAAGGGGCTGATCCTCACCAACGCGCACGTGGCAAATCCCGAGGTCGAGGGGCTCGAGCCGCAGCTCGTCGACGGGGTCCACGTGCCCAATCCCGACCACATCATCATCAGCATCACTCCGGGTCTGGACAAGGCAGCGGAGCCGCGATTCGAGGGGACGGTGGTCGCAGTCGACGGGTACCTCGACCTCGCCGTCGTCAAGATCGTCAAGACCGTCGGTGGGCGTTTCCTCGAGTCGGGCGATCTCGATTCGCTCACCCAAGCCGACCTCGGTAACTCCGACGACGTGACGACCGGCGACAAGATCAGCGTGTTCGGTTTCCCGGGCGCCGCGCAGTCGAACGCCGCCACGCTGTCGACCGGTGTGATCTCCGGGCCGGTCGGTGACGACAAGCTGCACTCGAATCGCGCCTATCTGAACATCGACGCGCGTATCGGCCACGGCAACTCGGGTGGTCTCGCCGCCAACGAGGACGGCGAGCTCATCGGCGTGCCGACCATTCTCCGTGACGACGAGGTCGGCAGCATCCGACCGATCAACTTCGCGCTGCCACTCATCACCGCGGCGCAGAGCGGCAAGGACTACAAGGCGCCAACGCGCTGAACTCGGGCCGCTACTCGCTCGACGGTTTTCCGGTGCGGAAGGTGATCTCGGTCGAGCCGATCCGGATCACGTCGCCGTCGTCGAGCAGTCGCTCACGGACGCGTTCGCCGTCGATCACGGTGCCGTTACCCGATCCGGCGTCGACGAGCCGGAAACCGTCCGGGGTGAGGTGGATCTCGGCGTGCACGCGACTCGCGCCGGCGTCGAGCACGACGAGGTCACGGTCGGGGAGACGTCCGATCGTTGTGACGGCCTTGTCGAGCACCACCGTCGCGCCGTCGATCGTCACATAGGCGTCCTGCGCGAGTACCGACGACCGAAGGATCGTGGCGTCGACCGGGGGCATCCGGGTGAGGGTCGGCTCGGGTACCCAGTCGAGCGAGGGATCTTGAGCGAGGATCCTGTTCTCGAGGTCGCGCAGTTCCTTCGACGGATCGATCCCCAGCTCCTCGACGAGTCGTTCGCGCCCCTCCTTGTAGGTGGCCAGCGCATCGGCCTGCCTGCCGCACCGGTAGAGCGCGAGCATCAGCAGCCCTCGGAGGCGCTCGTTGAGCGACGCGTCGAGCACCCATGCCGACAGGTCGTTGACCACGTCCTGGTGATGCCCGAGCGTGACCTCGGCTTCGCCGAGCTGCTCGATCACGGTCGACCTGGCCACCTCGAGTCGGGTCACCTCGTGCTGCGCGACGCCTTCGAGAGGCAGGCCGGCCAGGGGATCGCCTCGCCACAGCGCCAGCGCCGCTCGAAGCGCGGGCGCCGCCTCGTGCGGTGCCCCCGAGCGAAGCGCCTGCTCGCCGGCGAGCCGTAGTCGCTCGAATTCGATGGCGTCGAGCTCGCCGTCGCCGATCTCGATCGAGTAGCCCGGACGTCGGGTCGTGACGATCTCGCGCCCGAGCGCCTCGCCGATCGGCGAGAGCAGCCGACGGAGATTCGACACGTAGACCTGCAACGTCGCGTTGCGTTCGGGCACGTCGTCGTTCCACACCCACTCGATGAGCCGATCGACCGACACGACCCGGTTCGGCTCGATCAACAGCGACGCCAGCACCAGCTGCTGCTTCGCGCCACCGAGCTTGATCGGGGCGCCGTCGACGATCACCTCGAGTGGGCCCAGGATCCTGAACTCGACGTTCACCGTGGCCATTCTGGCATGTGTCGCCCGGATGACCCGAGGCTCCGACTCACTCGTAGCTGTGCGGGTAGGCGTTGGGGTGGAGTGCGTTGTAGTCGATCGCACTGCCCTGGTAGCCACCGGCCTGCATCGACGGCAACGACGGCACGGAGAAGTCGGGCGGGCTGTGCATGAGGGGGCCGAGCGAACCGCCCGGCGTGTTCAGGGGAACCTGGCCCTGCGCGCTCGGGCTGCGTCCATGGAGCACTCCTTGGATCATCGGGATGGTCCCGACGTTCAATCCGCCATTCGTCGCGTCGATCGCTGCCGCCGTTGCGTTGGCCGCTGCCGATCCGCCGAACGCTCCGGGACCGTCGAGGGCGTTGCCCGGTCCGCCGATGACCGAGATCGTCATGGGGGTCGGCGTGTAGGTCACCGGGGGCACGATGATCGTGACGTCGGAGCCGAGCAGGATCGAGTCGCCGGGGCCACCGATCGTGCTGACTCCGAGGGCCGGTGCAGCGGTGGGCAGCGGCGGCACGACGATGGTGACGTCACCGCCCACAATCACTGTCGACCCTGACCCCGACGCGGCGCTCGCCGCGGTACCGAGCGAGTCGTTCGCGGCGACCGCGCCGCGGGTGGCGATGTCGCCGGCCTGGATGCCCAGGTCGCCGGCGACGCCGGTGAGGCTCGACTCGACGTCGAACGCCCGGGCGAGCACCTCGCTCTCGATGTCGGCCGGCACGCAGCACGCACAGCACTGTGACCGCACGTCGGTACCGATGGTGGACAGCTCGCCGGCGAGGCTCCTGAGAAAGGTTGCCGTCGACGCCATCTCGTTCGAATCACATCGGATCATGCTCATCTCGTTCTCCTTCCTGCTGAACCTGACACCACTGTGCACACTCGCCCTTCACGGGCGCTTCAGAACCACTGACACGTCAGATGTTGCTCCCGCCGAACCCTGCGACCACCGAGTTGAGGAGTGGGTTGCCCGAAGCCTGCGCGGCAACTCCCATCGCGGTCGGTCCGTTCAAGGCGTAGAGACCCCGCTCGGCATGGTCGCCCTCGGGATGTTCGCGTGCGTACTCGCCGTACGTCCCCCCGGGATTTCCCGAGTGCCAGGTCGCGTAGGACACGTCGAGGTCGGGCCTCACGGTCGCGAGTGCGCCGAGGTTGTAGCCGTTGAAGCCGCTCGAGCCACCCGAGCCGCTGAAACCGGTCGACGGATGGAACGATGCGCCGAGCCCAGGGAACGAGCGCGGGGCGCTCATCGTGTCGAGCCAGTTGTTGTAGATCGGGGACGCGGCGCTCGCGGCGGTACCGAGCGAGTCGTTCGCGGCGATCGCACCACGAGCCGCGAGATCGGATGCCTGGACGCCGAAGTCGCCGGCGATGTCGACGAGGATCGACTGCACACCGCCGGCGCCGGCGAGCACCTCGGCCTCGATCGTCGCCGGGAGACAGCATCCGCAGCAGGCGCCCTGCACGTCGCCACCGAGGGCGATGAGTTCGGCGGCGAGTGCCGACAGCGTGCTGGCTGTGGCGGCCATCTCGCTCGAATCGCAACGCACGAGCGTCACGGCAGATGGTCGATCAGGAGGGCGCGCGCGCTGTCAGTACTCGACGGTCGGATGACGACGCGTTCGGGGCGCTTGGCCCCGACGAGCTCGGCGTCGAAGAGCGCGCCGTCGAGCACAGCCCAACGCAGCTCGCCGCCGACGAGCGCGGTGGCCTCGCGCCAGGTCGAACGGAGCCACACGAGTTGGTCGAGCTCGGCGATGTCGACCTCGCGCTCGGGGCCGTCACCGGCACGCAGGCCGATGAGGTGGCCGAACGCAAGGACCCGGTCGACCAATTCGACAGACGGGGCACGATCGATGCGGCGCCCGTAGGTGCCGTGGGTCTCGACGACCGCCATCGACTCGATGCGGACCGCGAAGGCCGCAGCCTCGACGTCGGGACCGACGAACCGAGCGGTCTCCACGAGGAGGTCGGGATACAGCACGGCGTCGAGGACCGGCTCGGCCGTGCGGCTCGCGATCACTTGGCCGTCGTCGACGTCGAGCACGCCGCGGGTCACCAACGAGCGGGTGATCGCCTGCCCGACGACGGATCGCTGATCCGAGGGCAGCGCGGCCAGCGTGTGCGGGCCGACAGTGGGAAACACTCCCGCTCCCAGCACCGCTGCGGCCAGCACGCACTCGTCGTTCGACAGCACCAACGCGCTGTCGTCGTCGAGCCATTGGGGTTCGCCTGCCTCGATCCAGCCTTCGTGGAGCGGGGCCCACTCGGCCGACGACAGCGGCGGGCGGGCCCGGTCGCCCGGGGCGGATCGTTCGATCGATCCGTCGTCGTCCGCGGCGTTCTGGTCGTCAGGGGGACCGACGAGCACGGGGGTACCGAGGATCGTGAGCCCCGATGCCAACGACATCACGTCGTCCTCGGTGGCCTCGAAGCGGTCGGCCCGGCTCGTTCCCGACGCGATGTAGCCGACGCCGTCACGAACCAGGTAGATCGCGAGGCCGCGGAAGACGTCACCGTTCTCGCCGAATGCCACGTCGCGGCGAACCGCCGGTTGCCCCGCGAACGCGGTGACGTCACGGACGTCGATCTCGCGGTACCCGGCGATTTGGTCGCTGAGGATCGCGCTGTGGAGCTCGGCCAGGCCGGCGGTGTCGAGCCCGGGCTCGACGGGTTCTCCGGTCACCCGAACGCGTGATCCGCCGGGGCCGTAGTACTCGGCCGCGTCGAGGGCGCTCCACCCGTCGGGTAGCTCCGCCATGATGCGTGGGACGAACATCGTCATGGTGTCACCCCGCCGCTCGGGGCCGTCGCTTCGACCACCATCGCCGATCGGACGAGCGTGTCAGCGAGCGCCTGCAGTTGGCCGGCCGCCCTGTTGATGCGCTGTCGCCGATCGGCGATGGTGGTCCTGAAGCGATCGGCGGCCGGTCCGGCGTACACCATCTCGGCCACCTGAGCGTCGAGACGGGCACCGACTGAACCCAGTCGGGCCGCCCGCTCGTTCAGGAGTGCGGCCGTACGGCGCATGCCGTCCGCGTCTGCCGTCGTCTGCATGACCAGTCCCTTCGTGCCGAGTCGCTGGTCAGCTGCCGGCCTGGAGCAGCGCGCCCTGGCGGCGTGCGACCTCGGCACCGGCGTCGACCAACGCCTGCTGCACCTTGCGGAGCGACACCTCGTACTCGCCCGACCACATGGTGCGGAAGCGCTCGGCCGCCGGACCCTCCCAGGCCGTGCCCTGGAGCTGACCACGGATGACCCGGGTCAGCTCCTCCACACCCTTCGCCTCACGATCGAACGTCGCCTTCAGCTGTGCCAGCTGCTCGATCTCTCCACCGATGCGTGCCATGACTCTCTCCTTTGCTCATCCGCCCCATCCTTTGGGGCTGGTTTCAGTGTGACCGCTCGTCCTTCAAGATGCCTTCAAAGTGGCCGAAGTGCGAGACCTGACGATCCGCACACCGCCTGCGATGGCCAGGACGCCGCCAGCCGCGGTGAACATCCACGCCGTACGACGCTCGCTGCTCGCCATCTCGTTGTAGGTCTGCCGGCTGCCGTCGTCCATCTTGCAG